>CBFCYQ010000254.1:0-4237 GCA_965602205.1 uncultured bacterium
CTATGAATTTAAGTTTCGACGCCGACAAATTTCACGAGGCGTTGCGCCGTTTTGAACCCGGGGATAACACGACCGCGCGTTCCCTGTCGATCTATTCGGCGGCGGTGGCTACAGCCGAGGAGGAGTTTCTCGATGCCGCCGTTGACCGCTGCCGCCGGTATGCCGTCCGCCGGGAGCAGTTTTACGAGATGGTTTTACAGTCGTATTTGTTTTTGGGATTTCCTCGGATGCTGACCGCCGCCCAGCATCTGAACCGTGTCTTCCCCGGCAATGATGCGGCCTCCTGCCTCAGGAAGATAAGTCCCGACGAGTCGGAGTGCTGGTTTGAGCATGGGACGCGGTTGTGCAAATCCGTTTACGGCCATAATTATGAACTGTTAAAAGAGAGAGTGGAGTCAATCGCGCCCGAAATCTTCCGATGGATGGTAATTGAAGGTTACGGAAAGGTTTTGTCGCGTCCCCTGGTGAGTGCCGTTGACCGGGAACTGGCGGTCGTGGCCTGCCTGATGGTGGAGAACCGCCCCGGGCAGCTTCACTCCCACATGAAGGGCGCTCTCAATGTTGGAGCTTCGTTGGCTTTGCTGACCGAGGTCGTGCATGATATCGGCAGCGCCGCGGGCGAAGGTTTCCGGTCGTCCCTGGCTATACTGGATGAGTTGAGTGGCATCTGATGCGCCGTCTAAAAAAGATCACCCTGATTTGTGCCGTTGGTCTTCTGGTCATCATGGTGGGACTGTATCTTTACGTCTTTATCCTGGGCGGCCTCGAAAGAATCGTCAACAAGCAGGTGGCATCTCTCGTTCGCCCGGAGAACAAACTTCAGGTCTCGGTCGGCAATATTAAAGGTAATATTTTTTCCGGAATAACGCTGGAACGAGTGGAGGCCTTTTATGTGGATTCGACGCACCGCTACTGTCTGGCCCGGGTGCCACGACTGACGGCAGCCTACTCGCTGTCCAACATCTGGAACAAGAACTACATTCTGGACTATCTCCATATCGACTCGGCGTGTGTCATGCTGGCCAGGGACACTTCGGGAAACTGGCTGCTGCCCGACTTTTCCTCGGGCGGCACCTCCGAGCGACCTCGCTTCGTCCCGGCGCTGACCGTCGGCGAATTGCGGCTGAACAGCGTCAGTCTCAGTCTGATCGACCCGGCCGATACCCTCGCCTTTGACAATATCACTCTTGCGGCATCGATCAAAACAGAGGACGATACCTATGGTGCCAGCATAGATCGCTTTGAGTTTACGTCAAACGAAGAGCGCATCGTCCTGGATGCCGCCGAAGGGCAACTCACGTACTCCAACGGGAACGTGGTCTTCCAGGGGGTGACCGTAGTTTCGGCTGATACGCGCGTCAAGCTCAATGGGAGCGTCGGTTTTGGTCGCGAACCCCGGGGCGATATCGAATTCGCGGTTGACAACCTGGATCTGGAAGATATCACCAGTTACATCGGTCCCCGGCTCCGGGGAGTGCTTGACCTGAACGGTGCGGTCTCCTTTGACGGCAAGACCATCAGGGGCAAGGTCGACATGGGCGGCACCTTCATGTTGGCTGATTTCAGAAACCTGCACGCCGAGTTTCGCTTCGCAGAGGCGCTTCTTTATTTGGACACCCTCTACGGATCCATTCTGAGCGATTGTGCCATCGACGGCAAAGGAGAGATCGATTTCTCCGAACCTGCCAAAAAATACCGCCTGAATGCCGACATTAAAAACTTCAATCTGAAGAATCTGGTTCACCGCGGCTTTCCTTCTAATCTCAGCGGCCGGATTGCTCTGGAGGGCCAGTCATTCCGTACTCACAGCATGCTGCTGAAGGTGCATACGGATTTCTATGAATCCTCGTTCCATGAATATCCTATTCAGAAGGGTACCGGGGACCTCGTTATTACAGCCGATTCTATGTTCTTCCTGGACGGATTCACTGTCGATTATTACGAGAATGTTTTCACTGCCACTGGCCGGATCGACTATTCCGGCAGCATTGATTTGGATGTCGCCGCGCAACTGGGCAACCTCGATCGTTACCGCGGTAAGCTCTTCATCGATAAACCGGGTGGGCGAGGTTACGCCCGCGCCCGTCTGAGCGGTCTGACGGCCGATCCCGACCTGACCGGCTATTTTGAATCGGATTCGGTCTGGATATACGGTTTGTACAGCGACAGTATGTATGCTACTTTCGATCTGAGACGCTTCCTGACAGGGCGGCGCGGCAACGTTGAGGCTACCTGCTATTCCGGTGCGGCCTGGGAAATCCCTTATGACAGCGCCTACACCCGGCTCCTGGTCGACTCCAATCTCATAGGCATCGATACCGTTGCCTTCTGTGCCGAGTACTCCAAAGTATGCGCCCAGGGGATCCTCGACGTGGAGGCATATCCCAAGGAGTTGCGTCTGGATACGCTGACGGTCACCGTCTTTGATCAGGAGTTCAAGAATCACGAAGAGGCTTATGTCGAGATCGACTCGGCTGGTTTTGATTTCAAGCAGGTTACAATCGGAAATAACGGGGCCCGGCTGTCATTGCTCGGGAAGATAGGCTATGATGAGTCCATGAACGCCCGGCTGTCGGTCGATCACGTGCCGGCAGGGCCGTGGATCGGTCTCTTCCGACCGGATTGGTCTGTTGACGGTATTGTGTCCTGCGAGGCGAGCTTGCGGGGTACGTTTATGAAACCGGAGTTCGATCTCACAGGCTTTGTGGATTCCCTGATGTATCGCAACCTGATTCTGGGTCATGTGGGCACAAACGTAAATTACTCCAACCGCCTGTTGACCATCGACAGTCTAAACGTCCGCTCGGACTCAGGTCAATACCAGGCCAGCGGCGCTTTGTACGCCGATGTAGCCTTTACCACGGATTCGCTTGAGCGGTTTCCGGATCTTCCCATGAACATTCGCATTACCGCTCGCGACCGGCGCTTTGACCTGGTCAGCCTGGTGATGCCCTCGGTTGAGCAACTCGACGGTGATTTCGTGGCCGATGTCACTCTCACCGGGACTCCCTTTGACCCGCACCTGGAAGGGGGAGCCCACATCAAGAACGCCCGACTGAAATATTTTGACCTGGAGCAACTGCTTTACTCGGATTCCGCGGCGGTTTCGATGGAGGACAACAGGATTGTCGTTCAGGAAATCGAAATACACACTCGGGACAGAAAGGCCTCTGCCTATGTCGAGGGTGAGATTGTCGTCAAGACATTCGACAGCCTCTATTATGATCTGGACGTGAGCCTGCCCAGGGAATTCCCCTTTGCCTATGAGTTGGATGACATCAAGGGAGTGGTCGAGGGGGACGTGCATATCGAGGGTGATACACCGCCTCTGGTAACCGGCGATCTGACCCTGATTTCGACGCGGTACGAGGTGAATTTCGCGGAGGCCGATGAAGGCTCGCCGGTCATGGCCGCCCTGTCGGGTGAGAACACCTGGGATCTCAATATCATTATCGATATACTGTCCAACTACTGGATAAAAAACGATGACATCGATGCCGAACTGTCCGGTCAGGTGAACCTGATTAGAGATAAGGGGCAGTACCGGTTTATCGGCGAGATGGAAATACTCCGTGGCAAGGGCTTTCTGTTCGATAAGACCTTTCAACTGGAGCCGGGCAGTCGGGTTATATTCGAAGGCAATGAAACGCTCAATCCCCGACTTGATGTTAAGGGATATACCCGCGTGACAGTCGCCACACCCGCGGTCGTCGACGAAGAAAGGACGTACGACCAGATCAACGCCTGCGTACACATCACCGGGACCCTGGAAACCCCCGAGATCAATCCCTGCGAGGACTCCGATGTTCAGAACCGGGAGGAGTTGCTGCTGCTTATTGTCGCCAACCAGTACACGTCGGAAAAGGGCTCGGCTTCCACCAGTGTCGAAAGGCGCGTGACGGGCCTCATTTCTTCCCAGGTGTCGCAGATCGGTACCCGGCAACTGGGGCAGTTGGGTGTGGAGACCTTCGAGATTGACCCGTACGATGAGGGCGGTATTGACTTGGCCAAGACGCGCGTGACGCTGGGCTTCTACACGCCCGTGGCCAACCTGTACGTCTACGGGCGCTCCGCCCTGTCGGGACAGACGGGCCAGGAGGTCGGCTTCGAGTATCGCTTTGCCAAGAACGTAATCTTTCAGGGCCGGCGGGATGAGGAGGAACTCTACCGTCTGCTGCTGAAACTACACTGGGAATTCGAATGAGTCGCCGCGTTGTTATAGCCGTTGTCTTTCTGA
>CBFCYQ010000255.1:0-4226 GCA_965602205.1 uncultured bacterium
TTCCCGGACACGGTGCTGCACGTCATCGCTCAAATGTCTTCGAGTTCCGGTGAGCCGGAGGCCATTTACTACTTCCGCCAGGTAGGTGTTAACGGCAGTAGCGAGTGGGATTACCCGCCTTATGTTATCGACACGATATTTGATTTGTCACATGATCTGGCCTGTTCGAGGATTTCGGGCAAGGTGGCCCTGGTCTGGACGGCCAACCTTTCCGGCCAGCCGTTTTGCGACACCAATTCCGGCGTACAGCCCTTCGTCCAGCTTGATAACGACCTTTACTATCAAGTTTCGTATGACCAGGGGGCGTCATGGGAAAATCGCGTGAATTTGACCTGCAACGTGGATGGCGAAGCCGGCTACCGCCCGTACTGCGACCTTTCGGCGTTGATCGCCTCCGATGACAACCTGCATATCGTGTGGTCGGGGCGGGTGTGGCCGGCGGACGCAAATTTCGGCGGCCAGATCGGGTATGATTGCCGCATTTTTCACTGGTCGGAAGATGTCCCGTATATCCGCACCGTTCATAACGCCGAGTGGGACCAGACGACCTGTAGCGGCGGGGCCTGGCAGATGAATGTGTCGAAGATGACGATCTCGGAATGCGACGGGAAATTTTACGTGTTGTGGGTGCAGTTCAATGATATTCCCGGGGGGATAGAAGACGACTGTGCGGCGCGCGGTCTCGACGGGTCGGACAGAGGCGGTTCGGCCAATGGCGATTTGTGGCTATCCGTTTCGACCGATGCCGGTCTGTCATGGGATCCGGGGCGAAACCTGACCCAAACCTACACTTCCGGCTGTGATTCCGCCACCGGCGACGGCGGGCCCTGTCAATCCGACCACTGGCCCTCGATGGCCCGTTTCGGCACCAACCTGGGCGCGGACTGGTCGGGCGCGGAGGTGATTGACCCCTCGGGGGCATACGCCGGAGGTTACTATCTTGACGTGCAATACATAAACGACCACGATCCCGGCTCCGTAACCAAAGATGAAGGTACCTGGCAACTGGCCGATGTGCGCTGGTTCCGGCTGGCCTGTATTGACCCGGTGCTTTGCGGTGTCCCCTGGCTGTCTTACTACGTGCTCAAGTACCCGAGCGGGATTCCCGTCGGGGTACAGGCCGACACGGCCATAGTGCTGGAGAATACGGGCAACACGCCCCTGGTGTATACGGTCACGGTCGAGGAGTTTTCCGGACCGGAAGGCTGGCTGACATACAGCGGTCTGAGCGGGACGGTCCCCAGCGGTCTGGACAACACGGAAGAGGGTATGATTCACCTTAACACAGGCGGCATCGTGGAAGTTAAGTGCGGTGGCTATATAGTGCTGACGGGCAGCCTGAAGTTTGACTTTGCTCCCCCGGCGACGAGTCGTACCGTGGGAATCACAGCCGTTGTTTCGTTCCCGTACGACCACTACTGGGATACTCTTACTGCCGGTTGCTTCGCTCTGGCAATCGACGACGCCAATATTGGCATGCAGGGTCGTGGAAAGGTTAACCTGGACTACTTCAATTATGGCGACTGTGATACGTTGGAAAGTATCCCCGGTAACACGAAAATATACCTCTATGACGGTTCACCGGTTATCGGATGGCTCGACGGGGGTGACACCCTGGCCAGCTATTCCATCTTCGGCGATGGCTGCTGGTCGCAGAACGGACTCTGGTCGCTCAACTGGGACCAGACGGTAACTGATATGGGTGATTACGCCATGTCCCACAGCGGCGTCCTTGTCAACAGTGACACATCCCTGGCCGTGGAACAGACCATCTTTGCTCCTCAAGGTGAGGCGGAGTGCTTCATGATTCAGTGCCTGAAAGTCTACTCGTATGATGGCGCTCCGGTCCGGGGCCTGTCAATTGGCGACGCTATCGACTGGGAGATTCCGTCAGACTCCGGTTCAGACAACCTGTGCGGCTACGATGCCGGCCGGAACCTTATCTACCAGACGGGGGCGGAGTATAACCGGGACCTGAATGAATGTCTTAACAATAGCCAGCGCTGCGGGGGGATGGCTTTCCTGGAATGGTTCTACAAGGATTACGAGTGGACGACGGGGATTTGCGATACCCTGTATTTCTACACGGCGCTGTCGACGTCCCGGATAGACCTGGCTGACCTGCAGGCACATATTGACGACGCGGCGACCTGGTACAGCGACCATATCACGACCGTTACCGATGCACACACCACCAGCGGCACCGATTTCACGGGCGGTTACGTGCTGGACAATCCCACCTGGGTTTACCCTCAGGGAGGTTTCGACCCGCAAGAGTTGTATTACAACATGAACACCATGCACAGCTCCGAGCAATATGTCTGCTTCGATGATTCGATAACCGACCTGCATATGGTAATGACCTTCATGAACAACATGGAACTGAGCGGTGATCATTGCTGTATCGGGATTCGCGGTAACGCCACCAACGACCCGGACGATAAGGTCAATATTTCCGACGTATCGTTCCTGCTGGCTTATCTGTTCGGGACACCGAGCGGCCCGGCCCCGGCCTGTTTGGAGGAGGCCAATGCGAACGGGGATATTGACGAGAAGGTCAATATTTCGGATGTGACATACCTGCTGGCATATCTGTTTGGCGTTCCTGCGGGCCCGCCGCCGAGCGAGTGCCCTTAAGCGGTAAGTGCGACTAAAACGACCTTTTTCGTGCTCTTGTTGTCTTGCAATGAGATAGGCGGCTCAAAACGGCTTAGAATGCTCAATTCGCCTGCAGTTTGGGGTTGCGTGGGAAAGGGCTTTTCGCTATAATAGAGATGAACACGTAGACTTAATCCAAGCACCATCGTACTCACAACATCGCGAAACCTTAATTCCTGAAGGAGGGCCACTATGCGCTCAAGAATGGTCTTGCGATTTCTTCTCACCGGGGTATTACTAACCCTTCTCATCGTTCCTGCCTTCGCCGCAAAAGCACCTGTGAGCAAACGCGTGATCAATCCCCGCGTTTATAACGTGATGGATTATGTCCTGCCCTATCCCGACGAGCACGCAGTTGCAAACATGGGTCTGGGAGTATCGAAGAGTTCGCTGGGTCAAGCCGCCACCTACAGTCCCAGCGCGTCACCGTCACCGGGTGTTGTTATCGGCAATACCTGGTACGACTATCAACGCAACGGCAGCATGCGCCGTATGATTGATATTGGCGAGGACGATGATGTCGGAGTCCACATGGCATGGATGCGTTTGCCGGAGGACAACGCCGGCACCCGCGTCATGCAGTACAACTTCTACAACGCCACCGCCGGCGTACTGGGAGCCGCCGTCCCGGTCAACCTGACCTGGGCCGGTTATGGCGGTGTTATGGCGACCGGTAACAACCGCGCCATGGTCGGCGGTCACGAGAAGCCGGTGGCCACCTTTGCCCCGCAGTTTTACTGGGACACTGATGAGTTTGCCCAGTTCTTCGGTTTCTTCCTCACCCGCGTGCCGGACTCGGTTATGTCCTGGGGCGGCCAAATTGGTCAGGAAGTTATCTGGCCGGCTTTCCGTTATCAGGAGACCACTCCCGATACGGTACTGCACGTAATCGCCCAGGTGTCTGAAGAAGGCGCCGGTGAGCCTCAGTCCATCTACTACTTCCGCCAGGTAGGTACCGACGGCAGTGGCGAGTGGGATTACCCGCCGTACTGCATCGATACCATTTTTGACCTGTCGCAGGATATCGCCTGCTCCGACGTCACCGGTAAGGTGGCCCTGGTCTGGACAGCCAACCTGACCGGTTCGGCGACCTGCGACACCAACTCGGGCGAGCAGCCGTTTGTCCAGTTGGATAACGATATTTACTATCAGACTTCAGATGACCAGGGTGGCACCTGGAACAACCGCGTCAACGTGACCTGTAACGTTGACGGCGAAATCGGCTACCGTCCGTACACGGACCTTTCGGCCCTTATCACGACCGACGAGAATCTGCATATTGTCTGGTCGGGCCGGGTATGGCCGGCTGACGCCAATACCGGTGGTCAGATCGGTTTCGACTGCCGTCTTTTCCACTGGTCGGAAGATCTGCCCTACATTCGTACGGTGCATAACGCCGAGTGGGATCAGACGGAGTGTAACGGCGGCGCCTGGCAGATGAACGTTTCCAAGATGACGGTCTCCGAGTGTGCCGGTCGTCTGTACGTTCTCTGGGTGCAGTTCAACGACATCCCGCACGAAATCGAGGATGACTGTGCCGCCCGTGGTGTTGACGGTTCGGACGTAGT
>CBFCYQ010000256.1:0-4204 GCA_965602205.1 uncultured bacterium
TCCATCAGCATGACCAGGGGATAAGCGCCGACCGCCAGGGGATGATTGATAAAGACATGGATGGCGCCAATCACCGCTATAAGCAGGCGGTTGCCGACATAATCCAGGAAAAACATGGGGAAATCCATAAGAGTAAATTATGCTTGCGGTGTTGACCTGCGCAAGGATTTTTGCGGTAGAAGTTCCGGCGTCCCGGCACTTTCTACGATAAAACATTGAAACCCGGGCGGCTGGCGCTGACAAGTCGGATCCCGGGAATATGCAACCGATACGTTCGGGCTACCGTATACAACGAGGTACGCCACAGACTTTGCGCTGCCCTGAGTTAAGTCAAAGCTTCGGAGGACTGAATCATGAAAGAGATACTGGCTTATTGCGGCTACCGGTGCGACCTGTGCGCGGCGCGCTCCGAGGACCCGGCCGTCAGGCAGAAGCTTGTTGACGGCTGGAGAAAGTATTTTGGACACGAGATGTACACCGCCGAGAATGTCCGCTGTGACGGGTGCCTCAGCGACGGCAGGCACGCCGATGTCAACTGCCCGGTCCGGCCGTGCGCGATCGAAAAAGGCATCGAAAACTGCGCCCACTGCGATGAATTCCCGTGTGACAAACTGAAACCCCTGATGTGCAGCCGGCAGGAGTTTATTGCCCGGTTCGGAGACATCCCCGACGAGGATTACAGGCTCTGTATGCGCCAGTTTGTCAGCAAATCCCGCCTGATGGAGATCCATGGGTCGCTGAGCAACGATCGAACCGCGCCGCCGCGCGAGGAATAGGTCTGTTTTGACAACCACTTTTCATGAAAGAGTCATAGCGGTGCTCAAGCAGGTACCCCGGGGCAAGGTGGTAACTTACGGGCAGGTCGCGGCCATGGCCGGCAGTCCTCGCGGCGCCCGCCAGGTAGTGCGCGTGCTGAATACATCGTCCGAAAAAGAAAACCTGCCCTGGCACCGGGTGATCAATCGCGAGGGGCATATTTCGCTCAAACCGGCCCGGGGCTACGAACTTCAGAAAGCCCTGCTGACCGACGAAGGCGTCACCTTTGGCCCCGACGACGGCGTCGACCTGAAACGTTACCAGTGGGTCCCGGCCCTCCGGCGGGCCGCACGCGGCAAATAACCGGCCACCGGCCCTTCTCCTGCCTCACCGCCGGAAGTCCGACCTGGCCCAAACAATCCTTGCAAAAGTGCCTGTCCCACGCTAAAATTGGACGCAAACGTCTCACCTCCGCACTCGGTGAAATGACCGCCGCGGCGGCGGCAGAGGACGTTAATCGATAGATGGCGCAATTTTACCGACTGTAAAACGTCTTAGCAGGGAAACAGACATGACGAAAAAAAACGATACCAGCTTCGACGTCGCTATCCGAAGCGCCAGGCGGCCCGACGAAACGCCCGTCTGCGCCCGTCTGATGGCTTCCTCCGAACCGTGGATTACACTGGGCCGAACCTATGAGAATTCACTGCGAATGTTGAACCACCCATCCCGGGAAGTTTCTGTAGCCCTCGTGAACGGCGATATCGTCGGCTTCGTGGTCATGATTATGCGGGGCGCGCTGGTAGGTTACATACAAACCGTCGGCGTCGCACCCGACTGGCGCAACCAGGGGATTGGCGGCAAGCTGATGACGTTCGCCGAAGACCGCATCTTTAGCGAAAGCCCCAACGTATTTATGTGTGTGTCATCTTTCAACGACAGAGCGCAGCGCCTCTACCAACGGCTGGGGTACGAAGTTATTGGCGAGCTCGAAGATTACATTGTCGCCGGACACTCGGAAATCCTGCTGCGCAAGACAATCGCCCCGATAGTTGACTTCAAAAAACCGTCCACCGCCGATGACCGTGACGAGGCAGGGGATTGAATACTCAAAATAATAGCATCGCCGTCATGTCCGATGTTCACGGCAACCGCTGGGCGCTGCAAGCGGTTCTGCGCGATATCGAGGTCCGGCGAATCCAGAAGATTGTCAATCTCGGCGATTGTCTCTACGGCCCCCTTGATCCGGCCGGCACGGCCCGAATCCTCATGCAGCTTAAGGCGCCGACTGTTCGCGGCAACGAAGATCGCATCGTAGCAGAATCATCCGACGAAATCGAAGACTCCGCTACACTGGACTTTGTCAGAGACAATCTCAGTGCCGAGCAATTGAACTGGCTCAGCTCGCTTGAAAGGACAACCACCATCGGGTCCGACTTGCTCCTCTTCCACGGTACTCCCGAGCGCGACGATGAATATTTGCTCCGGGCTGTGAACGAGACCGACGTGTCGCTCCGTTCGTCCGACGAGTTGGCCGGCATGCTGTCTCATGTCGATGCCCCAGTAATTCTGTGCGGCCACGACCATATTCCCGGCACCGTCACGCTTCCCGATGACCGGCTTGTCGTCAACCCCGGCAGTGTTGGTCTGCAAGCCTACACCGACGACCGGCCTTTTCCCCACGTTATGCAGACGGGTTCTCCGCAAGCCCGCTACGCCGTCCTCTCGAGATCCTCAACAGGCTGGCACGTCGAAGATATCGCTGTCACCTATAACTGGCGGGCGGCATCAGAGGAAGCGCTCAAAAACGGCCGTCCCGACTGGGCCGCCTGGCTGAGGATGGGTAAGGCCGCGATGGGTCTTTAGCCGGTTTCTCGACTTTTTCGTACGAAGAAACATTCGGCCCCATACCCGGCAAACATTTCTTTTCTTAAGTGCGTACCCTCTTGTAAAGCCAACTAATACCGAAACCGGAAAACGCAATAAAGGAGACGCTATGACGCACGTCATGATCAGACACCGAGTAAACGACTATTCAGCCTGGAAACAGACTTTTGACGACTTTGCCGACGTCAGAAAATCCTCCGGGGAAAAATCCTTTCAGATCCTGCAGCACGATCTGGACCCGTTAAACCTCTACCTGCTGTTCGAGTGGGATAATATCGAGAACGCCCGCAAATTCCTCGGATCGCCGGAACTGAAAGAGGCCATGGCGAAAGCCGGCGTGCTCGGCATGCCGGAGATCCAGTTTCTGCGCGAGGTCGACCGCGGCGCTCTCCAGTAACTTTCGCGGCCTTTCGCATAAGGCAGGACGTCCCCGTGCCTGCCTTTTCAGTCCGGCGTCAGCCTGCCAGGTACGTCAGCGCTTCATCCAAACGCCGCGACAAATCTTCCGGGTACTCGTGACCCATGCCCTCGATAATGTCAAACCGGTGCGGAAACTCAATCTGCCTGAAAATTTCCACCATCGCCTCCTGGCGCGGGCGATACCTGTCGGTTTCACCACTGATAATGACACCCTTGATGCCTGCCGCCTTCGCCTGACCGGCGCGCTCGGCGTCAAACTCCCGGGGCTTGCCGGGGCAGACACCGATAAAACCAGCTACGGGAATTACTTGGTTGAACGTCATGTCGATGGCCGCCGTCCCCCCGGCGGAGATGCCGCCGATAATCACCCTGGCCGTGTCGACCGGGTATTGCGCCGCTATCTCGTCAAAACATCTCCGGATGTCTTCCCGCGCGCGCGGGTCGAAGACTTTCCACCCGAAGGTTTCGGAATCGTAATGCAGATATGAGCGAATGAAAACCACTATGTACTTCTCGCCCAGCAGGGGTGAGTGCCAGTGCTTTTTCGCCCGCTCGATATTACTGCCCCCTCCATGCAGCACTATCAGCAAAGGGTATGTCTCTTTTTCACTATAGCCCTGCGGCAGCACGACCTCAAAGATCGTCTGAGACTTCTCCAGGGCCGCCTCCCTGAGGCGTTTGTCCTCTTCGGCGATAGCCGCAAACTTGTCAAACCCGGCGAACGGCTCGTATTGTTTCATGGTCGGAATAATCATGTAGAAAAAACCCTGCCGATGCCCTTTTTCCCACACGGTCAGGCACCTCTCGTACTGTTCCGTCTTCCGGTACAGGTACAGAAGTTCCCTGGACAGATCGAACCGGCGTTCGGGGAATTGCCCCCAGACGCCCTGAACAAGTTTTAGAGCCTCGTCATATTCCCCCCGGCCCTCCAATTCGTTGACGGCATCATAGTACTGCTCATAGGACGAGTACGTTTCTACCTGCGCGATACTCGGCGATTAGTTCAGCACAATACCAAAAACAAAGACAAGAATCGCTGCGGACCTCTTCATAATCTCCATCTCCCTGTATCCTGATCGTTTTGACGCTTTTTTCAACCCTGCGGCGGAAACCACTCGCGGCGCGAGACGGCATCACGTAT
>CBFCYQ010000257.1:0-4175 GCA_965602205.1 uncultured bacterium
GTCTTGATGCTGCTGGTTTTTATTGATGGTTACCGAGCGGGACTGCTCAAGTGACCGCCCGTAAATCGGGCCCGCGCTACTTGCGCTTCAACTCAAAAGTATACAGAAGACCCCAGGCGTTGGAATCGGCTACCTGGATCATCCTCAGGCTGTCCCCGCTGAAAATCGCGCGGAAGTCGCCGTCAGGTACATGCAGGCTGTCGCAGTTACCCTTCGCTATGTAGGTCGGCGTGAAATCGCAATGGTTCTTTCCGAAATCCTCCACCGTCCCCCTCGAATCGCACATTGTCGTGCGATGCGTGATATGCGTGAACTCGTAAACCGGCCCCTCCACCGTCAATTCCACCAGATCGGTATCGGCATAAGCCATGCCGTCGGGCTTCAGTACGAACCGCCCTTCATACGTCTCCGGCGCCGCCGGCTTGGGGTCGTCGGCACAACCGGCATAAACCACCATGACCGCCAGCACTACGCTCAAAAACTTTCTTCTCACGATCCGCTCCTGCGTGCATCCTTGTCGACGGCGCCGCACCCGCCTCTCAATTGCGGCTTATGTCGAGCGACTCTTCTACCTCCGCCGATGCCGAGGCTTTTTTCTTTTCGTTGTAGGCCACCGAGGCGCCGACGAACTCCCGGAAGAGAGGATGCGCTTTGGTCGGTCTTGATTTCAGTTCAGGGTGGAACTGTACGCCCACAAACCACGGGTGGCTGGGATCCTCGACGATTTCCACCAGCCGGCTGTCCGGCGACATTCCCGAGAGCAAAAGACCCGCTTTGACCAGCATCTCCCGGTAGGCATTGTTCAACTCGTACCGATGCCGGTGTCTTTCCGATATCTGCTTGAGGCCGTAGGCTTCGTACGACCTTGACTTCTCGGCCACTATGCACGGATACGCTCCCAACCGCATCGTACCGCCCAACTCCGTCACGCCTTCCTGGTCGGCCATAAGGTGAATCACCGGGTGCTTCAAATCGCGGTAAAACTCGTAGCTGTGAGCCTCTGTCAGATCACAGACATTCCGCGCGTACTCGATTACGGCGCACTGCATCCCGAGACATATCCCGAAAAACGGGATTTTCTTCTCCCTCACGTACCGGATCGATTCGATCTTGCCTTCCACCCCGCGCTCGCCGAACCCGCCCGGTATCAGAAGACCATCGATGTCATACAGGAGTTTCTCGGCCCCGGACTGCTTGATGTCCTCGGAACTCACCCAGATGAGCTTCACCTCGGCGTCGTTGGCGACACCCGCGTGCACGAATGATTCTATTATCGACTTGTAGGCATCCCGCAGGTTCACATACTTGCCGCAGATACCGATCTTGATGTGCTGTCGCGGACTCTTGATTCTCTCCACCATCTGTTCCCAGTCGGCCAGCTCCGGCTGCGGCAGCTGCCACCCGAAATGATCGCACAAAATATCGTCAACCTCCTGGGCGTGGTACTTTATCGGGACATCATATATCGTCGAAACGTCCTGGGCGTTGACCACCGACCGCGTCGGCACCGAACAGAACAGACTGATTTTCTTGCGAAGTTCATCCGAAAGCGGCTTGGCCGAACGACACAGCAGCATGTTCGGCTGAATGCCGATCGCCCGCAACTCTCTCACCGAGTGCTGCGTCGGCTTGGTCTTGAACTCACCCGCCGTGCCCAGGTAAGGCACCAGCGTCACGTGCACGAACATCGTGTTCTGCGGCCCCTCTTCCTGGCCCATCTGGCGAATCGCCTCCAGAAACGGCTGCGACTCGATATCACCCACCGTACCGCCGATCTCGACGATAATCACGTCGGGCTCGTCCATAATCCGTTCCAGTTTCTTGATGCGCGTCTTGATCTCGTTGGTGATGTGCGGAATCACCTGCACCGTCGCCCCCAGGTAATCACCCCGTCGCTCGCGTGATATAACGGTGTTGTAAATCTGACCCGTCGTCACGTTGTTCTCTTTGCCCATCGGCATGTCCGTGAAACGCTCGTAGTGACCCAGGTCCAGGTCCGTCTCCGAACCATCGTCCAGCACGAACACTTCACCGTGCTGGAACGGATTCATGGTGCCGGGATCGACATTGAGATAGGGGTCAAACTTGACATTGCAGACTTTCAGTCCCCTCTTTTGAAGAAGCAGCCCCAACGAAGAAGCGGCGATCCCTTTACCCAGTGATGACACCACACCACCCGTTACAAAAATGTATTTTGCCTTCTCAGCCATCTAAAATTCCCTCAGCTCTCATATATACGCTTCAACTTTTTCATATCCTGGGGGGTGTCTACCGTGACCAGCCGCATCCTTGTCTTAAACACCCGTATTCTTCGATTGTTCTCCAGAATCCGGAGCTGCTCCAGAGATTCCGCTTTCTCCAACGGCGAGCGTCCCCACGAAACAAAATCCTCAAGACCCCGTCGGCGGAAAAAATAGATACCGATGTGACCCCAGAAACTAAACTTCCGGGCTCTCCCCGCGCCGGAAACACCCTGGAGATACGGAATCGGCAGACGCGAAAACCACAGGGCATGACCGTCCGCGCTTACTGCCGCCTTAACCAGGTTCGGGTCGAAAAGCTCGGCGTCGGTCGCTATCGGACTGACCAGCGTGGCATATCTGATTGACCTGTCCTCTTTCATCCTGCCAATGATCCGGCTCAGAACCGAGGCCTTGATCCCCACGTTATCCGCCTGGATATTCACCACGATATCTCCGCCCAGATGGCCCACGGCCTCGCCGACCCGGTCCGTGCCGGTCCGGTGACGGGCCGAGGTCCTGATAACCTCCGCTCCAAACGATTCGGCCGCCCGCATAATCTCGGTGCTGTCGGTGGCGATTACCAGCCGGTCAATCCGGCCGGCTTTCCGCACCTCATTCCATACATAAAAAAGAAGCGGCTTCCCTTGGTAAGGATAGAGAACCTTACCGGAAAACCGCCGGGATCCAAGCCTGGCCGGTATAACGCCCGTTACCCTCTCAGCCATCAGCCCACAACCTTGGGAACAAGAAAATACTCCCCATCCGTCTGCGGCGCATTACCCAGCGCCTGGTCTCGCCTCAACGAAGGACGTGCCTCGTCCTCCCGAAACTCGTCTCCGGCAGCCGTCGACCGGCTCTCCGGTTCGATGCCGTCAGTCACAACAGCCTCGAGCTGGCTGACATAATCTACGATTGCAGTCATCCCTCGTGAGAACTTTTCGATTTCTGATGGTGACAGTTGCAGGCGGGCCAGACGGGCGATGCGCTCAACTTCGTTACGTGATAGCGGCATAAGCCAAAATAGGCAATAAAATCGCCGTGTCAAGCCTTTTGCACGAATGCCGGCCGAGCCCGACCGCCGGCTAAAGTAATGTCCCGCCTTACCGATATTCTCAGTAGATGTGTCAAAATGAAACAAGGCGGATATAATGAGCGCAATTAAGTTTCAAGATGAACCGGTCGCATTGAGCCGCTCTTCGCTTCTCGCATCGCAGCCGGCGAGCCGACTGCTTTCCCCGGGCGCGCAGGCAGCCGGCGTTGCCTCACTACTGCTTGGCTTGACATTGCGGCAACACCTCACCGAAAGCGAAAAATCCTTTCTCGACCAACTGGCGCCCGACAGGTGCCTGACTTTTCTCATCGACAACGACCGTTACCTCCATCCCGAGGATGTGCCCCTGTTTCCCCTCGATCTGATCAAGTCGACTATCGACCACTGTGGACAGGCCATTTGCACTCACCACTACCCTGATTTCCGTGACCGCTCCACCAGGTACAAGGTTCACACAGCCGTAGTGAATCCCGACCGCGGTAACTCCGTCATTCTCGGCTTTTTCGGACCGGAAAGCGAGCTTGATCACTGCCACGCGGAAAATTCGTTCTTCCGGCTGGCCACACAATTTCGACACCTTCATGACTCTCTGGCACAACTGACCCGCAAGGTACAGACTCAGATGGAGTCTGGCCAGCCCACGGTCATTGTGAACCGTTCTTCCGGCCGCGTTATGGCCCTTAACGACGAGGCCGTGCAAATGCTGGGGTCGGGTGAACCTAATCCCACTGACTGCGAATTCGGAGATATCAGAGACCGCTTTCTGCAACTCCGGCCCGGCTCGAAACTCACCATGAAAAATCTGTCGGAAAAAGATCTGCACCTTACGGCCGTCACTCTGGAAAGCCACCCCCTGCCGATCCCGCCGCTCAACGTCAATC
>CBFCYQ010000258.1:0-4161 GCA_965602205.1 uncultured bacterium
ATGACAAAAGGTAAGACAACTATTTTCCGCTTCTAAGCCGCCGCCGCGTTCAGGCGCCCGGTAGCCGGCCTTGATCTTGTCCATGGCGGCCTGGAAGTCCTCAGCTGACGCATTAAGCAGGTAAAGGGCGTACTGAATGTTGTGAGGCATGTGCCCTTCCCTGACGAAATTGTAGTTGAAGTCCATCTTGCTGAGGGCTTCGCGGACGGCGGTGCGGGCCTTCTTGGTGCCGCCGACGGATTTGAAATCGTTTTTGGCGGCTGTAAGGAATTGTTGGTACTCGGTGAGCACTTTTCGCGAGCCCTCCCGCCAGTTGTCAAACATCAGGTCATAGCCCTCGCCGTGACAGGTCACGCAGGACTGGCGGCTGGCTTCCTTTTTTTCCTGGTGGGCCATGATCTCCCCTTCCGGGGTCACGTGGGTATGGCAGCCGGAGCAGGACACCTGTGCGGCGAACATCTCACTGGGCATGTTGACCGGGTCGCGCCCCCCGATTCCCATATACATCTGTTTGGGCCGGTTATGCTGGCGCAGATGGCAGTTTTCGCACTGAATCTCGAGGGCACTGGCCATCTCGAAATTGCCGTGCTCAATGTCGGTATGGCAACGGTAGCAGTCGATGCCGTTAGTGGTAACGTGAATATCATGCAACTCCGCGCGCGATACTTGCTGACGGGAGCGCTCTACGTGGCAGTCGTAGCACATTCTCTCCGGCACCGAACCGTCGCCGGAGACGATATTTATATGGCATTTCTTGCACGCCACTCCCAGTTCGAGGTAAGGTTCGTGGTTAAAAATGAACCCGGCGTGTTCGACTTCCTTCTTGGGCATGCCGTGACAGGAGTTGCAGCCGGTGATAGCCTCCCCTACACCGGCGTCCTTGAAATGGCAGACAAAGCAGGCCTTGTTGTTGACGACCATATGTCCCTCCTGATCGTCGTCATACTGAACCACCTGGTTATGACAGGAGGTACAGCGCAGTTTTTCGCCGCGAAGGATCTGATTCTTATGCTTGCCGTGGTCAAACCGGATACCCCGGAGGTATTCGATCGTGCCTTCCAGCGTGCCCGTGTCATGGCAGTCGGCGGCCAGGCAACTTTCATCGTGAACGTTGGCCTTGGGCCGACTGGTAGAGGTGCCCGTGAAGTACTTGACGGCCGAGATGGTCAGGTCAGCCGCGCCGTAATCGTGGCATTTGTAGCATTCCACCTCGGAGTGCGTCGAGGCCTGCCAGTGCCTGACATAGGGGTCCATGTAGTGGCAGGCATCGCAGAAAGAGGCCTGCCTGACTTCATAGGAAAGGATCGCCGCCGCGACGATCACGACAACGAGACAGACGGCGACCAGGACAGCCAGCGCCTTGCGGTAACGACGGCACAGTTCGCACACATCGCGAAGAAACTTTATCATGTTCCCTTCTCCAGTGCGTCGCTGATTTCATCGGTCGCGTGCGGCTCGGCCTGTTCGGCCTCAATCGCCTCTCTTTCAGCCTCGACTATTTCGGCGTATTCCAGGGGGTGATGGTGTTTGATTTCGTCTTCGGTCAGCTTGCCGTGCCACCAGACCCAACTCATCGGGAAAACCTCGGGGTTCAGATGGACATTGTAGAAATGCCAGATAACAATAGCGAGCGTTGCCAGAAGGCCCTCATCCGAATGCGCCTCGCGCCCGATGTCGTACAGGTACTTGGGGAAGTATTCTTTAAACCACAGGATAATACCGGAACCTATCATTATGACCATGCCCCAGTAGACGGCCCAGTAATCAAATTTCTCGATGAACGAGAAGCGACCGAACCTGGGGCCGCTGCCCCGCCGTCCGATATAGTACAGAAGAGTATGGAAAAAGTCCTTAATATCCCTCGGTCTCGGAATCATCAGGAAGAAGTCGCGCCGTCCCATTCTCGAAAAAG
This sequence comes from uncultured bacterium, assembly GCA_965602205.1. GTDB lineage: Bacteria > Zixibacteria > MSB-5A5 > GN15 > FEB-12 > DAOUUR01. The sequence goes on from CBFCYQ010000258.1 coordinate 1,913, forward strand.
CGATATAGAAAAGATGCCAGGCACCGACGATAATGAGGCCGGTGGCTCCGATGCGGTGGATGAGGGTTGAGTTTTCGAGTCCCCCGAGCAGGCTGATAACAACGAACTTTGAAATCGCCAGTTCGGGGAATTTGAGGGGCATGCCGGTAATTATCAGAATTATCACCGACACGAACATGAGGATATGCTGAGTGCGAAAGTTCGGCCCGAACCTGACGAAAGTGCGCTGCTTTTCTTCCATCTCGGCGGCCTTGCCGGGGGAAAATCTCGTGACAATCTCGTTAAGGGCCAGGTTGGCTTCGAACTGGAGGCGTTCGTGGACGTCTTTGGCGGCGGCATCGAGAGCCTCGGTGCCGGCTTCTTTATCAATCAGCGGCACGGCGGTCTCCAGGATATTGGAAACCAGTTCATCAACCAGTTCCTTCTGCCGCTGCTGTCCTTTGGCAATTCTCTCGGCCACTGATATTACCTCTTAGCTCGAGCCTTCCGGGCGCGCCTGACCAGATCGAGAATGATAAAGACAAACAGCCCGGCCAGCGTCGAAATCGTCAGGATCATGAAGAACCTGGAGATGTAATACAGGATACCGGATTCTTTGCTCTTGGGATCGATATGTATCTTCCCCGAGGCAAAGCTGACGGTCGCCTCGGGATGGCAATCGGGCTTGCCGCAGGTGGCCGGGATGTTGTCGGGATACACCGACGATTTGGGGTCGTCGTGCGGCCGAACATCATGGTTACCGTGGCACGAGGCACAGTTGGCCACCATCCGGCTTTCCATCATCTGGGCGACACCGTGAAATGATTCTTCGAATGTGGCCGTGCGGTCGGTTTTGATGCCGTACTTGCTGGCGACGCCCATGGGGCCGTGGCAGTCGGAACAGGTGCCGGTAACATTGGCAGCCGACACCTTCGAGCCCGGTTCCTCCGGTCTTTGAATATTATGTTCCCCGTGGCACGAGGCGCAGGAAGGGGAATCCATGACGCCCCGGGCCAGGGACGTGCCGTGCACCGACTCTCGGTAAGCGGCATAGACTTCTATGTGACACCGCCCGCACATCTTCGGGATGTTCTGCTTGTACATCTTCGAGGCGGTCAAATCGTGCCTGATAACGTCGTGGGAGCCGTGGCAGTCCTGGCACACGGGAGCCCGAGCGTTGCCGCGGGCTACTTCGATACCGTGGACGGAGTGTTCGTACTGGTCGTACAGTTCACCCTCGGGCGCTCCGACCGGGTTGCCGACATAATGACACCGGCGGCAGTTCACGTTCTTGGCCTGCTTGTGGGGAATTTCCACAATATCGATATGGCAGTCGGCACAGTCTCGGTCCGCATGGACCGTCATCTGCAGTTGCGCCGTGTCCACGTACAACGAGACGGTGCGGTCGGTCTCCTCCTGCCTGGTCAGGTCTTTTTTGCCATGGCAGATCAGACATTTCTGCGGCGCTGCCTGCACAGCCGAGAAGAGCAGAACCAGGATAAGGCAAAACCCGTATGTCGTCAGCTTGGCCATCTGCTTACTGTCTATTCCTTATTCCACCCTCTTCACACGGCGCTTGTACTCGAGAATGCGGTACAGCACAAACGACACGATGAGGATCGATATGAACCAGATATAGAACTTGCGAACATAGAACTGCCCGCCCGAAGATTTGTCAGTGGCGCTGGCATGGAAGGTGCCCTGGGCGAAATCCTCCGGCAGGTCCTCGTGGCAGGCGCCGCAGGTAGCCTGAATGTTATCCTTATGTACCAGCGAACGGGAGTCGGTGTGGGGATAGATGTTATGCACGCCATGGCATGAGGCGCAGTTGGCCGCGCGAGTTTCACCGAGTTCGACGGCCACGCCGTGGAACGATTCCCTAAAGGTGGCAACACGGTCCGCCTTCAGGCCGAATTTGCCGACGATAGTCTCGGAACTGTGGCAGTCGTTGCAGGTCTTCGGGATGTTGGAGGCAAAGACTTTGGAATGAGGATCCTCCGGCGGCTGGATATCGTGCTCACCGTGGCAGTTGGTGCAGGTGGGTGATTCCAGGATACCCTTGGCCAGCATACTGCCATGCACCGACTCGGTATACTCAGCGGCGATTTGCGCATGACACTTGCCGCAAGTTTCCGCGATATGTGACTTGAAAACGGGACTGTCGGGGTCATCAGACGGCTTAAAAGAGTGACTGCCGTGACAGTCCACGCACGAGGGCGCCCGCATATCCTCTTTGGCCAGCAGAGCTATGCCGTGAATCGAGGACTCAT
>CBFCYQ010000259.1:0-4121 GCA_965602205.1 uncultured bacterium
CAGCCTTCATATCCACTGGGAATCTGTATTAATAATGAAAGTACCAATTATGGATAAAATCATCAAGCGAAATTATCCAGATTTTGCCAGTCGGCCGGACCGACCTGCCGAAACCACAAATCGTAAATACCTTCTGCTCCACGTCTTCCGGATTCTTTTTCTCTTATTATGTGTCGGCTACTAAACATCAGTCCTTAACCAGTTTCGGGAAATTCAGACACGCAAATTTACTATGCAGCCCGCCGGCACTTTTATTATAGGCCCTGGCAGGGGTCGATTTGCCTCCGAATCGCCGCTGGTCGGACTTTTAACAGGAGAATATGAGCCGTTGCTCGTCTCTCGTAACTCTTTGTGGATAAGGCAGTAAAAATTTTAGATTTTTTTAGCTAGGCATTTTGCCCCAATAGAAGAGCCGGAGGTGCGCTTCTAAAGGAGTAAAAAGGTTACACGGATTTATTGCCACAAAGACACTAAGGCACGAAAAAATGCTCAATTATCATTCATTATTTATATTGTCATTCCTGCCAGGGCGGGGAAAAGGAATCCATTTTCGACATTTGATGTTTATGTTTAATGTCAACCGTAACAGCCGCGTGTCGTCCTAATATATTGAGCAGTGGCAGGACTAATGCCCTCCTGTAAATTTCAAGCCGGATGAAGTTCTGTTCTGAAAGGACATGGAGATGAAAAAAAACACGAATATCTCGGTTAAAGTTGCTTCGCTTGTAGTTTTGCTGCTACTTTCCGGTCTTGCCTTGGCCGGCTCGTCATGTTGGAGATTCAATGAAGGCAGCGGCGAAACAGCATTCGATTTCCTCGGCGGCAGGCACGCGACCGTTCGCGGCAATCCCGTGTGGGTAACCGGTTCGTTCGGTAAGGCGCTGCATCTCGATGGCGACGGTGATTATCTCGAGGTTGGCCGGATTCCCGGACTGTCGGCGGAGCAAACAAAAATGCTCTGGATATATATCAAGTCTATCACTTCTGACGGCGTCTATCTGATAGATGAAGGCGGCGACGGTAATAATAACTGGCTTGAATTATATGACCCAAATGGCGATGGGAATCCAAGCATCAGGGCGGGCTTCGACTCATTCAATTACATCGATAGTAAAGTCAGGATGAAGCCCGGCTGTTGGTATCACATCGCTGTTGTCACAAGAGCGTCCGGCAACCTCGCGATTTACATAAACGGCCTGCTGGATAATTCTGCTTCTGGTCTGTCCGCTGATAGCAGACCACAGGCAATCGTTATCGGAGCCGATGCAGCAACAAAGACCGGATGCTTCAATGGCATGATTGACGATGTGGCTATCTACGACATACCGTTTTCGTCCGGTCGAGTAAGGCAGGTTTATCAGGAAGGCGTCGCACGATATAGGCACACTTTTGATAGCACGAGGATTGTCATCAAAAGAATCCAGGAAACGCTAACCGCCAATGACAAGGCTCTGGCACAACTCGACGAGGTCTTGAACAGGGCACAAATAGCGGTTCAGGCTCTGGCCACGGTCCTCGCCACCGATTACAATCCTCGTTCCAACCAGGGCAGCGAGATGATTACAGCTAAGCAAAAGGTTCAGGCCGCAATGATGAATCTGCAGCAGTCCAAAGAGTCGCTGGCAATGAGCATTGAGCAGCTAAATGGTTCCCTGCGCCAGCTCAACCATTTTCTACCCAAATCTGAAATGTGAAATGCCTGGCCGTGGAACAGAGCGCTCGTGGCTTATTCGCTGTGGTCCCAGGGCTCGATAGCTTCCATTGCCACCTGCACCGGTTGGACCTGCCAGACGTGGCGGCAGTAATCGCGAACGGAACGGTCGGAGGAGAATTTGCCCATGCGTGCAACGTTGATGATGGATGTTCGCGTCCAGGACTCCGAATCGTGCCAGAGCGAGCTGACCCGCCTCTGACATTCTATGTATGCCTGGTAATCTGCCAGGACCAGGAAGGGGTCGCTTGTGAGCAGATTATCAACGAGGGGGCGAAAGAGGTTTGTGTCACCGCCGGCCGGGGCTCCGGAGGCGATGAAGTCCAGTACCTGGCGAAGGACCGCATTCTGCTCGTAAAAATTCCTCGGCCGATAACCGCCGGCCTTGAGGTTCCTGGCCTGGTCAGCGGTCAGTCCGAACAGGAAGAAGTTGTCGGGGCCGACCTCATCACGGATTTCGACGTTTGCGCCGTCCAGAGTTCCGATGGTCAGGGCACCGTTCAGAGAGAACTTCATATTACCGGTGCCGGAGGCCTCCTTGCCAGCCATAGAAATCTGCTCGGAGAGGTCGGCAGCGGGATAGAGAGGCTGGGCGTTCTTGACGTTGTGGTCCGGGAAGAAGACAACCTTGAGGCGGTCGGATACGGTGGGATCATTGTTGACGATGTCGGCGACGGAGTTTATCAGCTTTATGATGAGCTTTGCCATGAAATAACCCGGCGCGGCCTTTCCGCCGAAGATGAAGGTCCTTGCCGGTATGTCGGCCTGGGGATTACGTTTCAGGTCCAGGTAGAGCGTGATGATATGCAGTACATTGAGGTGCTGGCGTTTGTATTCGTGGATGCGCTTGGCCTGGATGTCGAAGAGCGACGCCGGGTCCACGATTATGCCACACCGCTGCGCGATGAGCCCGGCAAGCCTGGATTTTGCGGTTTGTTTGACGTGGCGCCATTGCTGCTGGAACTCAGGGTCATCGGCGAACTTTTCGAGCCTGCGGAGCAGGTCCAAGTCGTGGAGCCAGCCATCACCGACACGGTCGGTGAGCAACTGTGCAAGAGGTGGGTTGCTGAGCGCCACGAAGCGCCGCGGGGTGACACCATTGGTGACGTTGTAAAATTTTTCAGGCCACATCTCGGCGAAGTCGCGCATCACGTACTTTTTGAGTAGATTGGAGTGCAGCTGAGCCACACCATTGATGCAGTGGCTGCCGACGGCGGCGAGGTTGGCCATGCGCACGGAGCGTGCGCCGGATTCGTCGATGAGCGACATGCGGCCAACGCGCGGTTTGTCATTTGGGAATCGCGCGCGTACATCCTGAAGGAACCTATGATTAATTGCATAGATAATCTGCATGTGGCGTGGCAGGAGCCGTCCGAAGAGCGATGCGGGCCAGGTCTCCAGCGCCTCGGGCAGGAGGGTATGGTTGGTATAGGCGAAGGTATTTTGCGTGACCTGCCATGCGGTGTCCCAGTCCATGAGGTGCACGTCAACAAACAGGCGCATGAGCTCGGCGACGGCAATGGCCGGGTGCGTGTCGTTGAGCTGGACGGCCCAGCATGTGTGGAACTTCTCAAGGGGCCGAGATAATGTCATGTGCAGGCGTATCATGTCCTGCAACGAACAAGTGACAAAAAAGAACTGCTGCTGAAGCCGTAAGACTTTACCCTCGCCATGTTCGTCATTCGGGTAGAGGACCTTGGTGATGTTTTCGGAGACCATCTTGTCTTCGACCGCGCGATAGTAGTCACCGTGGTTGAACGCGGCGAAGTCAAAGGACTCCACGGCCTCGGCCTTCCAGAGGCGCAGGCGATTGCATGTGCCGACACGATAGCCGAGGATGGGCGTATCATAGGCCACGCCCTTGACGACGGTATCCGGCACCCAACGCACGCGGTAACGAGACCGGGCGTCCGTCCAGCTCTCTGTGCGTCCTCCGAACGGGACATCAAAGGCCAACTCCGGGCGCATTATCTCCCAGGGATTGCCGTAGCGAAGCCATTTATCAGTGATCTCCACCTGCCAACCGTCGCGGATGACCTGATCGAAGATACCGAACTCGTATCGTATGCCGTATCCGATGGCCGGTATCTCGACCGAGGCGAGCGAATCCAGGTAACAGGAAGCCAGGCGGCCAAGTCCTCCGTTGCCGAGTCCCGGTTCCTCCTCCTGCTCAAAGAGTTCGTCCAGATTCACGCCGAGTTTGTCCATCGCCTTACGCGTCTGGTCCATTATGCCGAGGTTGAGCAGGTTGTTGGCCAGATGGGGTCCCGGGAGAAACTCGGCCGACAGGTAGGCCACGACCCGCGCATCCTGCTCGGTATAGGTTTCCAGGGTCCGTACACCCTGCTTGAGTACACGGTCCCGGATGGTCAACGCCAAAGCGGTGTACAGGTCGTTGCACGTGGCTGCC
>CBFCYQ010000260.1:0-4120 GCA_965602205.1 uncultured bacterium
GGTTGGGCCGAAACCTCTTTCAGCACATAGGACAGACGGATTCAATTATCAATCACCACACTGAAGGACATCTAATGAGCGAGATCAAGCCTATTCCGAGTGAAAACCTTAGCGGTTTTGTTGACATTTTTGCGGATGCCTACCCCGGCGCAAAAGTGCGCACCCAGGCCGACAAGGATAAGCTGTGCGAAAGCCTTAAGGAACAGGCCGCCGACCCCAGGATCGGCAATTATGGGTTGTACCGGGATGGCAAGCTTTTGGGGGGTATGCGGCTGTTCGATTTTACGATGAATCTGTTCGGTCACAAAGTGCTGGCCGGGGGAGTGGGCACGGTGGCGGTCGAGTTTCTGCATAAGAAGGAAGGCGTGGCCAAAGAGATGATGCAGTTCTACCTGAATCATTACCACGAGAGAAAGGCTCCTTTACTAGTCCTCTGGCCGTTCCGCCCGGACTTCTACAGGAAGATGGGTTTCGGGCTGGGGGCACGGATCAATCAGTATTGCGCGAAACCGCACAGCTTCCCGGCCACGGGCTCCAAAGAGCATGCTCGGTACCTGACGGCGGACGACATCCCGGCTCTAAACGATTGCTATAACAGGTACGTCGATACAACCACCGGCATGATCGAGGAGTTGGAGATTAACTGGCGGGCCTTCTTTAAACCCACCAGCACCATGAAACTGGTCGGCTACGAGAAGGACGGAAGACTCCAGGCCTACCTGCTTTTCCAGTTCTCGCCCGGGGAGTCCGGCAGCTGGCTTGACAATAAAGTGGATGTAGTCGAGTGCATCTATGAGAATCGAGAAGCATTGGCGGGACTGGCCGCTTTTCTCCATACGCAATTCGATCAAATAGAACGGATCGTGTTCAGCACGTCCGATGACTCGTTTTACTATATTCTGGAAGACCCGCGCAACGGCACGCGTAACGTCATGCGGCCGGTGTACCACGAATCGAACGTTTGCGGCGTAGGCATCATGTACCGGGTGTTGGACCTGGAACGCATTCTGGCAATCTTGAAGGATCACGACTTCAATGGTCAGAGTTGCCGACTGAAGCTGGTCCTTCGCGACAGCTTCTTCCCCGAAAACGACGGCCCCCGTGTGATCCATTTCCAGAACGGCCGAGCCCGACTGGTATCCGGGGATGAATACGACGTCGAAGTCACCATGGACGTTGCCGACTTTTCCTCGATGTTTATGGGTGCCGTTACCTTCGAAAAACTATACGAATACCGCCTGGCCGACATCTCCGACCCCGGGTATATCGGCGCTGTGAACCGGATATTCTACCGTGAGCACAAGCCGGTGTGTCTGACGACATTCTAATAAAGGATGAAGATAACGGTAATAAGCCAGAGAATGACATTGATCAGAAGCGGCGTATCATCGATCATGACCTGAGTTGGTGATCCCCCCCTTTCCTCCTTGTGGATCAGGTACAGGTAGCGGAATATCCCGTAAACTACAAATGGGATGGTCAGAAACAGGCTCTCGGTGCCGAGTTTTGCCGATACCTCGCTGGAGAAAGTATAGAGCATATACAGGACGACCACCGCGGGAGTGACCACGCCTATTAACTGGTCGAGCAGGTAGGGCGAGTACTTGTCCAGGATTTTGCGGTGCGCACCGGCGCCTTCCTCGAGCATGATCAACTCGTGACGGCGCTTGCCGAAGCCAAGGAACAGGGCGAGCAGTAGCGTGTTAATCAGAAGCCACTTGGAGGCGGGAACACTGATAGCCAGGGCCCCGGCATACGCGCGGAGAACAAAGCCCAGGGCGATACTCATGACGTCGACAATGACCACGTTTTTCAACCAGAAGCTGTAAAGCAGATTCAAAAGGAAAAAGACCAGGCAAGCCAGGAAGAACTGCAGGTTGATAAACCAGGCCGCGACCAGACCCGCCGCCAGCAGTAGAGAGACCATCACGACAGCCATGCTGGGGGAAACCCGGCCGGAGGCAATGGGCCGGTCTTTCTTGTGCGGGTGCTGCTTGTCTTTTTCGCGGTCCACCAGGTCATTGAGGGTGTACACTGAAGACGATAAGAGGCAGAATATCGCCATCGCAATCAGGGCCGTCTCCACGGTGCCGAGGTGGCTGATCTCGCCACCGAAGATAAGCGCGGCCAGCACCACGCCGTTTTTGAGCCACTGGACGGGGCGGGCTAATTTGACAAGGGCAATAAACATGTTGACCATTAAAGAATGATGAATATCGGCGCAAGTCAAGTATATGATGTTGTTGTCATTGCGCCTGCGGAACACTCTTGCAGGCGGCCAGACTCCGCCGTGGCGGCCTTTCAAGCGGTGATTTCCCACGCTGCCGAGGTATGTCATTCGGCCGTATAATTTGAATGGTTTTTCCCCTGCGTTTTCGCTATAATTGGATTACATGAGACGTCGACTACAAAAGACAAAGCAGGCCCATTACTGTCTGCTGGTCAATAACCAGGCCGCCAATTTCGCTCCCTCTCACGTCAAGCGCCTTATATACGCCATAAAGAAAAAAAGAGGGGCTTTCACCGTGCTGGAACCGAAATCGGCCATAGATACCTTCAAGTTGGCCCGAATGGCGGCGGGAGTGGCCAAAGACAGACGGGTCGGCCTTCTGCAGACCAGAGTGCGCGGCAAGGTGACGGCCCTGGTAGCATGCGGCGGCGACGGGACAGCCAATCTGGTGGCTCGGGCCGCCATGCAAGCCGATATGCCCATAGGCATCCTGCCGATGGGGCGGCATAACAATATAGCTCGATCTCTGTGTGGTTCCGACGAGCCGGAGGCGGCCCTGCGAAAAATCATTAAGATGGGCTATCGCCAGATCGACACCGCTACCGTCTCCGGGCAGATGTTTTTCGGCTCTATCGGTATCGGCTACTTCCCGGAACTGATGGAATTGCTGGACGGTGTGAGACTGCCACGTTTTGCCTTCCAGTGGGCAAAGCTCGGGGCCCGAATCGCCGCCGCCGCTCGGCTGAGAAAGATGATTATCAAGGTCGACTCCTTTCGGTTTGAGGTCCGGCCGCACATACTGCAAGTTAACCTCCTTCCGTACACGGCCGGCCTGAACTTGAACCCGGCTTCGATCTTCGATGATAGCCGTGCGGAGATAATCTTCGATGCGGGGGCAGGCGAGAAGGATTTGTCCGAATTCGCCCGCCGGTTGTACAAGAAAAAGCAATTGTACGGGACGACGGTGAGGCTGTTCCGGGGCTCCGCGATCAGTTTCCAGCCGGCTATGGGAAAGATGTTGTACCTTGACGGCGAGTTGATCGAACTGCCCACCAATGTCGTCGAAGTGAAAATAGGACCAGGGAAGCTCAAGGTGTTCTGTTAGTGTCGTGACCCGCTTTATCGTGATTCTGGCGGTTCTAACGGCGGCGGTTTCTGCCGCCCAGGCGGATTCGACCATGGTCGATACTGCCGGCCAGGTGGATACTCTGCTTTTTGAAAAGACCGATTTGTTCTCGGGTGTCAGCCCCGTGACCAATCCTGAAAATTTTGAAACCCGTATGTACCAGAAACCAACGGCGGCTTTGTTCAAGTCGATGGTTATACCGGGACTGGGTCAGTGGGGCAACCGGCGGTATGTCAAGGCCCTGTTTTTTGCCGGGCTTGACGCCTGGTTTATCGGGTCGGCCATTCACTATGGGGGTCAGGCGGCGGATTTCCGGGACCGGTGGGCACAGACCGACGATATCGAGGATGCCAACGCTCTCTACTCCCTCTATGAGGATCGCCGCGACGAGCGCAACAAGTTCACCTGGTTCGCCGTCATCGTTACCTTTGTTTCGATGTTTGATGCCTATGTGGATGCTCATCTGTCCGGGTTTCCACGGGCCGAGGATGGCAGGGATTTGAGCCTGGAACTGGCTCCCGTCCCCGGTCAGGCGATCAGCGCCACACTGACCTACTCGTTCTAATCGTTCAGTATGAAATCTTTGCTGTCAAGACCGTAGCGGGCGGGGTCGATCATCCGCACTATGCGGCGGTCGGCCTGCTCGCAGTGGGAGAGGTCCACCCAGACAGGGTTGTGCAAAAGGCCCTCGCGGTTGCCTACGATCTTAACAAAAGGCCGGGCCGGGTCGGACTCGTTGTTGGTCAGGACCAGGGCGATCTCCT
>CBFCYQ010000261.1:0-4108 GCA_965602205.1 uncultured bacterium
CGATCTGGGCAAGGACGTTCCTCCGGAACAATTCGTGGAAGCGGCCGAGAAAGAAAAGGCGGAGGTTATCGGCTTATCGGCTCTTCTGACCACCACCATGCCGGTGATGAAAGACGTGGTTGACCTGGCCTCGGAGCGTGGCATCCGTGGAAAAACGAGGATTATCATTGGCGGAGCGCCGCTATCCAAGGAATATGCGGACCAGATAGGCGCCGACGCCTACTGCTTTGACGGGGTCAACGCCGTTGACTGCGTCAAACGATTTACAGGATCATCGTGATATGCAGAAGTTGCTGGACAGTCTGAGCACGGGCAAAGTGCTTGTGGCCGACGGGGCCATGGGTACAATGCTGTTCAAAAGAGGGCTCAAACCCGGTGACTGCCCGGAGAAAATGAATCTGGAACATCCCGAAGCCCTGGAGGAGATTGCCTACCTGTATCTTAAGGCGGGCGCGGACATTGTCCAGACCAACACCTTTGGCGGTTCGCCGTTGAAGCTCTCGCAATACGCCCTGGAGGACAAGACGGAGGCCATAAATGTCGGCGGTGTATGCGCCACCCGACGTGCGGTCGACGCCTCGGCCTATCTCTCGGCGTCATGCGGGCCAAGCGGACGGCTTCTTAAGCCGTACGGCGATACCGAACCCGATGTCGTGCGGCAGGGGTTTGAACGGCAGTTGCGAGCGATCGCGGGCGAGGGTGTCGAGTTAATCTGTATCGAGACTATGACGGACCTGGCCGAGGCTGTGCTGGCGGTGCAGGCCGCCAAAACGGCCGCGCCCCAGATCCCAGTGGCGGCGACGATGACATTCGATGAAACGCCCCGGGGGTTTTTCACAGTCATGGGTGTCACTATCGAAAAGGCCGCAGAAGGCCTGGCCAAGGCCGGGGCTGACATTGTCGGGTCCAATTGCGGCAACGGCATCGAAAACATGACAAAGATTGCCGCGGAATTCAAACGATGCACCGACAAACCTGTACTCATACAGTCAAACGCAGGCTTGCCGCAGATGCAGGGTGATACCCTGCAATACCCGGAGTCGCCGGAGTTTATGGCCGACAAATGCCGGGCGCTGCTGGAAATCGGGGTGAGCATTGTCGGTGGCTGCTGCGGCACCACTCCGGCGCACACGGCGGCTATTCGCCGCGTGGTCGACGAATTCAACCGAACTGGCCAAAAATGAATTTGCGTGTCGACAGTGTAAACAGGAATTTAGATAAAGGGGAAAAGTATGCGCCTTTCACTTATCCTAACAGCGGCATGTCTGATAATGTCGTCCGGCATATTCGTCGGGTGCGACGGTGATGACGACAATCCGGCGGCGAGCGGATCGGTACCGGAGTTTTTCGCCGATGGTTTGATAGTTGTCAATCCCAGAGTCGGTCTTAGTATGCGGCTCCGCCCATACGGCGGCGCTCCTTTCCCCGAAGTGGATTCGGTCACTCTGGAAGACACGCTCTGCTCTCTAAACCGGAGTCAATACTGGGGTTGGGGTGACTACGTGTATTATGCGGGCTTCGATGAGTTTCCGACGGCCGACCCTATGTTCGACCGCGGTGACGTCGTCCGAGTAACTGTCCACTCCGGAAGCAGGTCGGGTTTCTGCACCATCAAGTTGCTGGATATTAACCTGGATTCTATCGGTATCGTGAACCCCGGTAAGGATACGACGGTACCGGTTGGGGGGGCCGTTGACCTCAAGTGGTCTCGATCGGACAACGCCGACTGGTATGCGGTACAGATCGAAAAGAACTGGGACTCGGCGGGAATGCTGGTGGCAACGCAACACTACGCAACCACACGGGACACTGCCTGGTCGGTGCCGGTGACATTTTTCGGTGCCGATGTAATATACTTGTTTGTCCGGATCATTCCGATGACGGGCCCCAATCCCTCGTCGTCAGCAGGAAACTGGTCCGGCGACCTTGTTGCCGGTTGGCTGTACAGTTGGGCCGGGTTTGATGAGATATTCATAAACATTGTTGCCGCGGGAGTCGGCCGAAGTCAGCCACGAGGCGAGCCCATTGGCGAAAGGTCGAGCGAAGAGATGGCGGCATCGGTCAGATCGGTTTGTGAGCATCTACGAGAGAATCTCCGCTAAGGTTGACCTATTACTTTTCCCAGTACTATCAAAAAGGAGCAGGGGATTTCCCCTGCTCCTTGTTTAAGGGTTAGAATTCGGTTTTCAGGTTACTTGATAAGCGTCATCTTGCGAGACCTGTCAAAATCGCCCGAGCGCAGGCGGTAGAAGTATACGCCGCTGGCGACGCGGGCCTTATTGTTGTTGTCGCCGTCCCAGACGATGTCGTGCGTACCGGCATCTATCCTGCCGTCATAAAGCGTCTTCACCTCCTGGCCCAGCACATTGTAGACCACCAGTGAAACGTCGCAGGCGGCTGGCACACTAAACTTGATAGTGGTGCTCGGGTTGAACGGGTTAGGGTAGTTGTGATAAAGGACAAAGTCCTTCGGCAGCAGATCGGACGGTTCCATGGTACGGAAGTAGCCGTTGGAGCGGAGGAAGTAACGCCTGGCGTAGTCTCCCTTGACGACCGTTTGCGGGACGCTGAACTTCAACTCAACATCCTGACCCGGCTTGATGGTGATGACGTCATCGTCGACCATGGTCAGCTTCTGCAGAACCTTCCCGTGGGCTGAGTGCCGGGCGTAGCGCGGGGAGAGTTCGCGGCGCACGAACTCCGAGCCGTCATCGATGTGCAGTCGCTGGATATCGGCCCGGAAATTGTTTTGCCAGCTGATTTTCACCCGGAACGTCTCACCCATCTCGACACCATCGCTGTTGAAGAAGAAAGAACAGTTCTCGCTCAGGTATTGTCGAGGCGGCACTACGCCGAGGTCATGCCAGTTGCCGGAAGCGTCTTCGATGGCGGCGATGAGATTAGGCCGCTCGCCATAGGTCCCGGTTTCCTTGGTCCCGACAGGATCCTTTTTGATCTCTCCGCCCTCGTCGAGATCCAGGGCCATGCCGCGACTGTCTTTCCCGACAACGGGATTGGTGAAGGTGAGAGTGAGATTGCCGGCGCCGACTCTTTCGAACCAGACACCGTCCTTGGCCGAGATGTACGGCAGGACGTCGTTGCCCAGTTCGTCGACGGCCGCTATGGGCAGTGAGGACTCACTGTACGTGTAGACCTCTCCGTCATTGGAGATGCCGACACGGGAGCCCTGCGGATAGTCGACGGCGATCAGTTCCATCTGGTCAAGGTACGTGATTTCGCTTTCGAACTCGCGCACCATGAGCCGATAGTAGCCGTTCTCGTCAATGACGCCCAGTTTCAAGGGGTAGTAGTCATCGACCGGTTCGGGGTTGAGACTACCGTGCGACTGCGTCAGGATGAAGTCGTCCATCACGTAGTTCGAGCCGTCCCAGACATACAGCATAGGACACCCGGTAGGATCGCCACCGTCATCAACAACGGAAATACTGCCAGACTCGAGATCCAGATCGCCGTAGTAGGCGCTGTCGTTGATCACGGAATCCACGTACCAGATGGTATCATTGGTATGTTTGAAGACGAGGAAATTGTTCTGGGCGGAATAGGTGGTGTCGGCAAAGCGGACGAAGTCAGGGGTGTCATTGCCGACGGTACCGCCGGCGTTGATGGTCAGGTAACCGATTTTCTGATAGGTGTACGAGGGTAGGATACAGGCGGACTGGCTAAGGCGGTTTTCATCGAAAGCGATAGTGTCCTGGCAGCCCTCGATGGTCTCATCCTCCCAGAACAGGGTGTCCCCCTGGTAGGGATAGGCGGTAGAGAAGCCGGCGTAGGAGCAGTAGCCCAGGCTGGCGGTATCAAAGGCAAAGCGAATACCGCAGAAATCGTTAAGCAGATCGGTCAGGACCGGCGCGGTGTTCTGCAGGTAGACGTAGAGCTTGCCGCCGCTGGTGCTTTTGATCATGGACAGCGAGCCGAACTTGAGAGAGGCCACCTGCTTGACCGTCTTGAGATAGCCCCAATCATCCACAGCCGTACCGGTGTCGGCCAGGTCGGGGCAACCCCAAAACATGTAATCACCGTCAAGCCAGACTCTGTAACTGGAGTCGGGAATAGTCAGACCGGGGTGGAAGTAGAAGTTTACGTATAA
>CBFCYQ010000262.1:0-4074 GCA_965602205.1 uncultured bacterium
AACGAATTAACACACCGGTCGTCATACCGGGTGTTCGCTTTTGGCACATGTATGTCCGCACGCGAACGATTGTATGCGGTCAACTCAGTCATGGCATGAGGGTGTCGATATCGGAAAAACCAGGAATGATCTTAAGAGGGAACATTCAACGCCGCTAGTCACCGAGAGCTTAGCATCGGCAACACTTTTCGCCCAGTTGGACTCCACTTTCTTCTCCCCGCGGAGGGTATGATATGGCGCTGGGGACGCGAGGCGACGGCCGGTCATTGCGTGATTAATGAAACGCCAAGAGGAAGAATCCTCATTCCGGTGTTGGGCCGGGACCGGAAACGGTCAGCCAGCTCGGCGATCAAACGCTACAAATGGCGGTGACCCCGGATTGCCCGAGGCAAATACCGGCCAACTCTCGTGCCTCGCGCGGCTCTCCGGGGAAGTCTGCCTTAGGTGACAAAAGCAGCATCTCTCCAATCGAGAGAGGTAACACGTATCCCTGCGATCAGCCGGTCATCTATTTGTTAGAGATGGAAAACCCGGTGTTATCTTGCGCGGCGCGGGCCAGATTCGGCAATCATATTGGACTTTTCGCTACGGAAAAACAGGAAGTGGAGCCGGCGCGTATGCTGCCTGAGGGAAATAGAAGGTTTTGAGGTGCCCGCCCTGCGGGCGGCGACGCCCGGGTATTTGAGTGATATGTCAGGATCCCGCTTTCAGCTGAGACAGACGGGCCCGAGCATCTGCCACAAGTGTCAGTGATTTATCGGCGTTCGCCCATATCTCAAGGAATTTCTCATAACGCTCAACGGCAACCGACACGTGGCCCAGACGCTCTTCAGTCAGCGCCGAATAGTAGTAAGCCTCGACAGGCCAAGTGCTTCCGAAAAAGCGCCGCCAATCGTTGAAGTTAATCAGAATCTTTTCGAATTCCGCTGATGCCTCCTCAAGCCTCTGGCTGTCCATGTAGGCCCTGGCCAGGAAGAAGCGACTGTCAGATATATGTACTTCCGGATCGGTCAATTTCTCCAGGTTCTCGATCGCCCTCGGTAGGTCCCCGCGGACGAAGGAAACCATCCCCAGGGCCTTCCAGTAGCTCTCCCGGTCGGTTCCCTCTTTCGCTATATCCTGCCGCAACTCAGCGAGAACTTGTTGAACCCGTTCGGAGTGACCGCCCATCTCCAACACATAGGCATAGTGAACGAGGTATCTGACCTTGAGATCAAGGTCTTCCTCCCCGACAAGCGCGAGGGCATCGTCCACGGCGGTTATAGCCCCGGACAGGTCCCCTGTTTTCAGCAGAATTTTACTGCGTACCCTGTACTTGAGCGCCGCGTAGTTGCGGCTTGTGGTGGCGGCCATCTCCAGCCGGTCGGCGGCAATGGCATCGTCCAGTTCACTCAATCCCTGGGCCAGTTTCCCCTGGTAAAGCGATACCATCGGCAGGCATACCCGGGCCAGTAACCTCGTCTGAATATCGGCTACGGCAATTACCTGCCGGAAGCAACTCCGCGCCCGCTCGTACTCGCCTTTGAACACATACAGCCGTCCCAGGTTTACGAGTGAACGGTAGTTCGCGAAATCCGGCTTGAGTTGTGTGGCCATCTCATAATCGGCGATGGCGTCATCAAGCATGCCGTATGTGGCGTAAATCTCGCCCCTCGTGTCGTAGGGATCGGGTTCTTCCGGTTCCAGCTCCAGATAAGCGTTGGCAGTGGCCATGGCCTGCCGAAAGTCGTCCATGTCCAGGTAAGTGTACGCCAGAAGACTCATGGCGTCACCGTAATACGGATCGGCCTCGAGCGACTGCTGCAAGTAATGAACAGCTTCTTCATAGCGGGATTCTATTTTGGCGTAGTACGCCAATTCCATCCAGGCTACTTTCTCGTCGGGGTATCGCTGTACGAGTTCTTCAAGCAACTTCGCAGCCTGCCGGATATCCCCCTGCCGGCTTGCCTGCAGGCTCTTTATGTAAAGCTGTTCCTTGTGGGTGGCGTTCTTGGAGTACCTGACGGCCCGCTCCAGCGCCCCGGGTACATCGTGCCAGACGAGGCAGTAATGGGCCATGGCAAAAGTCGAGTCGTAATGTACTGCCCTTCTATAGCAATCCTCGGCCTCTTTGAAGTACTTCTTGCCATAGTTGTCGATGCCCTCCAGATACCAACGGTACGCTTCGGCCGATTGCGTCGTGACGTCGGCAATCGATGGATCGTATTCCTCCCGCGCCGCAAGAGGGAGTGACAGATCGTCCTTAACGAGAACTGTGAGTGAATCGACCAGTGAAAAGACGTCACCCTCATGTTCCAGTCTATGCGAGGCAGCGACATCACCCGATAAGACCTCTATAAGTTGCACTGTCAGCATGATTTTCGGCTGGACTTGCAGGATGTTACATAGCAGTACCCATCCGGCACGGGTTTCGCGAGCTACGTCAGTGATAAGTTCACCGTCAGCAGTGTCGAGAGTACTCACACCCAGGCGCCGCAGCACGGCATAAAGCCGTGGGTTGGCAACAACCTGTACATAACGAGACTCGGAAAGATCGGAGATCAGAAGATTAGTAATAGCGTCACTCATCCAGTCGCTTTTCTCGTCCTGCGGAAGATTATTGACGCACATCACAACGACACGGTTCTCGGCTGCGATAGCCTCAAGGGAGGGACGAAACTCAATATCCCAGGGCTTCAATATAAGTACCAATACGAGGACGGCCGCTACAGCGGCAGCCCGCCACAAATACGACCATCGCGCCCTGTCGGATATCACCCCGGGCCTGTCAGCGTGCGGGCGTTTCATGTCTGTTTCCTGGCTGCCCAGGTCTCTGAGAAAAGGCTTGAGATCCGGATCCTCGCGCAGCAACTCCGACGCTCCCATCAACTGTCGAGCCTCTTTTTGACAATACGAGCAGTCAATAAGGTGAGCCTCAAGGGCATCCTGATCCGATGAGCTCAACATACCCCATTCGTAGGCGTGCAGCAGCCGGCCCAATTGCTTGTCTGTGCACTCACTCATCAGCCATATTCTCCTCTTCCAGGCAGGCTCGCAGCGCGGCTCTTGAGCGCGAGAGAATCGTATAGAGACCGTTTGCGCTGACCTGCAGTTGGGCGCAGATTTCCTTGGTCGTATACCCTTGACTGTGCAAACTGATGACCCGAGCATAACGGGGATTGATCCTGCCGATTCGCTCAAGACATCTTTTCAACCTTCGCTTCAAGTCAAAATCCGTAGATGACAGCCGTGGGGCGGCCTGCGTTTCCGAAACCTCGGCGAGCTTGCGTCGATAAGTAATCTTATCGCGAATGTACTCTGTGGTCTGGTTCTTCATAACCGTCTGTGCCCAGGCCGCAAAACTGCTTCTGATCTCAATTTCTCTGTATAACCTGGCAATCTTGGTTAGGGCCGCCTGTACAACATCCTCCGATTCGTGCCCCTCTAAACCTCTATGACGGGCGAGAATCCAAAAGCTTTCACGTAAACGGTGAAAAAGCTGGGTTGTAGCCGCTTTATCTCCCTGGCAGGCTTTCAGGTACAGATTGTTGATATTCACTGCATTCTCTCGATATCACGGCATCGAGAGCGGACTACGGCGGTGCTGTCGGCCATGGTGATGGACGGATGACGATTTGTCCACTCTCATGTGCTAATCCCATATCTGCGGCAACTGCCTCGAGTCGGCCCAGCTTTTGACAACCACGTTACCCTCGGCCAGAATAGCAGAATGGACAGAGATGTCAAGATAAATCTCTGGCCGACAACTATTAAGCCGCCGAATATGTATAAGGCAGATTTCATAGTTCTTCACTTCCCTATCGCCCGGCTGAAAAAGATGAGCATTCGCGGGCCGATCTTTTGCTGCCGCACCCAGGAAATGTGATCTCCCAAGAGTCGGCCGGCCCGTATCCTATCCATTGACAAGCGCAGCCTTATCATATAAAATTGACTACCTGTGAGCGGCCGCACACCTGAGCGCAGGGAGGTTCGACATGATAATCGACAAAATCAGACAAGAGATCGCTCGTCACGACAAGCCCGAAAACCGCCACAACTACCAGCGTTTCCACAAGGAAAAGCTCAAGGAGCCAT
>CBFCYQ010000263.1:0-4026 GCA_965602205.1 uncultured bacterium
AGGACAGGTTGTTGCCGTAGAGCAAATCATAGGTGACGGCATGGGTCAACTCGTGATGAAGTACGTGCCGGAAGTCTTCATAAGAGCCGGAAAATGGGATGACAATACGGTTCTTGAAGGCTTCGGTGAAACCTCCCACGCCTTCCGGCAGGAGATCCGGTATAATATTGGTCTGCTGAAAATCGTTGTGAGAGTTGTAGACAAACACCGGTACCCGGCGCTGAATTTTATAGTCCAGTTCGCGCGAGATTTCGATATAGGACGACTCGAGGACGGTTGCCGCGAACTTGGCGGTCGGATAGGCATCCTCATAGAAATGGATATCAAAGTGGCGGGTCTGCAGGTAACTCCACTCGAAGTCCTTGTATCGGACCTTGTTCTTACCAAAGTATGTTTCCTGGGCCGATGACGCTGCGGCCACGATAACTGACAGGATTAGAACGATCGCAATAGTTTTTTTCATATTTCAGAACATCCTTTAAGGAAGCAGAGCGGCCATGGCCGACCTCGCTGCCGGGTTGCTCCCGCGGCGGCGTTAAAACTGTGCCGAGTCGCTGTCTTTCTTGCGGGCAACCGGTATTATCCCTTTCTTCTCTCTATATCGGCCCCCAGCGACGACAACTTTTCTTCGAGTCGGTGATAGGCTCGATCAATATGATAGACTCTGAGCAGTTCAGACTTACCCCTGGCCGCCAGGCAGGCAAGAGCGATACCGGCGCCGCCGCGAATCTCCGAGGCCATCACCTCGGCGCCCTGGAGTTGTCTCACGCCTCGCACGGTGGCTTCATCCCCGGAGACGTTTATATCGGCTCCCAGGCGACGCATCTCCATGGTATGCGAGAACCTATCTTTATAAACAGTTTCCTTAATGGCAGATGTTCCCGCCGCCACGCATGTAGCGGCCATCAGGCACGGTTGTAAGTCCGTGGGAAATCCCGGATAAGGAAAGGTCGTCACTGATATCGGTTTGAGCCTTCTGGGTCCCTTGATGCTCAAGCGGTTCCTGCCGGTCTCGATGTGGCAACCCATCTCGGTCAATTTATGCATGACCAGTGTCAGATGGTTGGGGTCAAAGCCGCTGACTTTTATATTCCCTCCCGTTATAGCCGCCGCCACCATGAAAGTACCAGCGACGAGGCGGTCTCCCGAAACGGTATACTCGATATTTTTCAGTTTCTTTACCGGTTCGACGGTAATATTGGGCGTTCCGGCGCCGATTATTTTGGCGCCGGCCTTGTTCAGAAAGCGGGCCACATCGATAATCTCCGGGTCGCAGCCGGCATTGGCGATACGGGTTTTTCCTTTGGCAAAGACCGCTCCGAACAGCACGTTTTCGGTACCGGTATGCGAAGGCCGGTCGAAATAAATGGAGCCGCCCTTCAACGGTTTGCCCTGAGCCATGATATAGCCGCCCTTCTCGTTTATCTTCGCGCCCATGGCGGCAAAAGCCTTGACATGAAAATCGACCGGCCTCGGCCCGATGACACAACCCCCGGGCAAAGAAATCCTGGCCTCACCCAGGCGCGACAGAATCGGCCCCAGGACCAGAAACGACGCCCGCATCTGCCGCATAAGCTCGTAGGGGGCCGTATGACGGTTGATGTTTTCGGCATTGACGGTCATGACGCGGGCTTTTTCATCATAACTAATCCTGGCGCCCAGGTACTCCATGACCTGCATCAGGGTATAGATATCCCTCAAAGGCGGGACATTCCTGATAACCGTTTCGCCTTTCTCGATCAGTAAGGCGGCGACAATTACAGGCAGGGCGGCGTTTTTGGAACCATCGACCCGGACCGTGCCCTTGAGCGCTTTTGCACCCCTAATAATGAATTTGTCCATATCTGCCCTTTACTCCAACCGTGGGCGGCCGTTTCCCGGCCAGCCGGTGGCCTCCACTCTTTAGACACTTATCTCCTGTCATTTGATTAATGCGGCTGTGCGATTAGCAGTCAATATTGAAATAGACCGGCGGCTCCGGGCATACACCGTCAGGAACATTAGCGGACCTGACTGGTCGGAGAACCTTTGCTGTACTCCAGCAGGTTGAAGCTCTCGCGGACGCGGCCGAAGAATTCGATGGAATCACCATCACAGAAATCGAGATTGGTCCACGGCAGGCGCGTAAACTTGTCCCTGGCCCAGATCAAGGCGATGATCGCGAAGACACCGTCTTCGAGGTAGACACTATGGTTATACTCCCGGTGCGACGCCATCACGAGATTGGAGGGCGTCAGTATGCCGGGGTCGATATTGACTGTTCGGAAAGGGTAATCATCGATCCGGTCGGCGAACTGCGATTCGACCTTACAGCAGACCGACTTGACCAGGGGAAGCGCGTCCCTCTCGACGGGTCTTTCAAACGAGAAGAAACGGCGCTGCAGATTGTCACCCATTTCCTCTTTGTAGGCCGCCGCCTGGCTGCACTCTATTTCGATAGTCTCGTACTGGACCAGACCGAACCTTTTCTCAAGGGCCGTGAGGGAATCGGCCAGCGCATCCATCGAAGAATGGATGACAGATACAATAAGCCGTCCCTGGCCCACCTCCTGCTTCCGTGCCATGATATATCATTGCCGGGATGTTGAATCAAAATCAACAAAAAACCTTCCGGCCCGGGCGTGATTTCCCAACCGGTCTCGGCCGGCGGGAGGTACGGTCGGAAGAGTTCGCGACAGGTTATTTGCCCAGGCCCCAGCGGCCGCCCTCTTTTTTGATGCGGAAGGGGTTGGCGTGATTGGCTTTTTGGAAATAAGTTTCGGCCCGGCGGTTCAGGGTGGGGTTGTTGCTGTACTCGGCGACACTTTTCATATACAGGGCACACTGGTACTGGAGAAAGAAGTCGGTTGGAAATGTCTCGGCCAGCGACAAAAGAGTGGCCAGCGTTTCTTTGGAGTTGTTATTCCGCTGCATTATCAGCATATGCAGCAGGCCCGCCGTTTTGGATCTGCGGACATTTCCGATTTTGCTCAACTCGCTAAGGGCACTGTCGTCTTGATTCTCGTAGAAGAAGGTCATGGCCTCTTCGACAGGCGAGGGGACATAAGCACGTACCGCCGGATTGTTCGAGATTTCGCTGACGTTGAAGATGAGGACTTCAAAATCACGAACCCAATAGCGGGCCACCGACTTTGCTTCCGTCAGCGCCGGGTACTGCTCGGCCGCCTTCTCCCAGCTCGCGCGGTCAAGGGCGAGATGGGTGATCGGGTATTGATCCAGAAGGTCGGATGACGATACGAAAAAGTGAATCATCGACTTGAGATTGTTGTCGCTTGTCAGAGTCGCCGCGTACGGTCCGGCCACCACCGCATCCTTAGCCAGAGTCCGGGCGAGGTCCTGGTTGGCCTCGGCAATATCGTAATTCCGTACACCGTACTGTGTATAGCCGATTATCCACAAGTTGTAGACGCCGGCAAGGGCTACAAGGACAACGGCGGCGGCGCGCATGATTTTTCGGTTGAGGACTATCTTGCGGCCGTGCACGAGTCGCCGAAACAAGTAGGCCGCCACAGCGGCCAGCGGCAGCATGATCCAGATGCCCGTGCGACCCGACAGCTCCGGGATATCGCGGCGCAGGAATATCATCGCCAGGTGGAAAAAAAGCATCCAGAAGCAGACTGTCGCGAGAGCCGCCTGCTTGAGGTTCATTCGAATCACGGGAGGTTTCTTCTCACGACCGAAGACATCGAGCATGCTCAGGCCGAACACGAGAATCAAGGGGATTAGAAACAGCGTGTAGCGGTGCGGGGAATAATTGTGGGGCATCAGGCCGACGGTGACGAGCGGTATCCACAGCGACGACAGAATGATAGTGGGTGGCAACTCGGCGAAAGATTTACCTGCCGCGCTCAGGTAGCAGGCAAGAAGAAGGCCGCCGACTGCAACCATCAGCAGCAGTTCCGGTGAGACATAGTACAGACAGTTGACGTAGCCAAAACCGATCAGATGCTCGACAAACGCCCAGGGGGATTTCAGACCTTCGGGGAAACCGTACTGGGGATAGGTTCGCTCGCCGAAAAAGCCGAA
>CBFCYQ010000264.1:0-4006 GCA_965602205.1 uncultured bacterium
TTTTTTGGGAAAAGAAATAAGGTCAAAGAAGGGTTCGGTTGAAACCCCAAAGGCGGCGGGTTGCTTGATACCTGCTTGATCTGTGGATGCGGGAGTGGTAAATCGGTTAGCCGGTCCGGTCTGTAAGTGCAACGCTCGGCTGCAAAAAAAGATAGGTAGATACTATGGTTGCAAGAAATTCCGTCGCCGGCTGACTCCGTGCACAACGTAGGCATCGCAAACCTTTCTTGTCGGAATCAAACGCCGCTGCTTTAGAAGTCTCGCTCCAACTTTTACGCAACAATGATAATAAAATATGTCCGGATTGAAGTCAAGAATAAATTCACGATTTTTTTATAAATATTGTTTATTGAGCGATTTTTCGCGATTTTTTTCACTTTTCAACGGAACTTTCCCGCACGAGATATATGCCGGGAATGCTCAACACCGTTACCACCCCTTTCAAGATCAGGTTGGCAAGGAAAATCGACCAGACCGTTGCCGGCGGAAGAACTCCCCCGAAAGCTGCCCAGCAGAAGATCAGGCTGTCCAAGGGCACGCTCACCGCGTTGCTGATCAGGACCCGGGCCCATTGGTGGCGGCGGGTGATCCGGGTGACCCAGAGCTGATAAACTTCAGTATCTACCAGCTCGGCGGCTATTTCTGCGGCGATACTGGCGATCACGATCCGCCACACGGGCCCCAGTACCCTGGAAAACTCTACAGTCAGTCCCCAGGAGGGATCGCCTGGCAACCAGGCGGAAAATGCGAAAAAAGCGGCCATGAAAAGATTGATCCCCCCGGCTAACAGGATTACCAGCCGGGCGGCCTGTTTCCCCAGCCGCTTGTGGATCAGGTCTCTCAGGGTGAAGGTGATCGGATAGATGAAAGTCCCCGCATCGACGGACAACCCGAAAAGAACGGCAATTTTCAGACTGGATACATCCGAGATGATCTGGGCGGCAATGTAGAGCGAGATGAGAACGATCCCTGCGGTGGACAGGGCGGCAGACCGGTCGGAGGTGTCCATCAAGGTTTGCGCGAGAAAAACCGACGGAACAACCCTGTGATTCTCCTTCTGCCAATCGGGAGCTTCTCTTCGGTGAAGGCGTCGATATCCTCCTCCCTTCCCCCGACCAGAAGGATATCGTCTCCCTGGATACGATACTCGGGGGCATAGAAGAAGTACTCCTCCTTGTCCAGCTTGCGGTAGGCGATCACGTTCAGGTTGTACTGGCGGCGCATGTCCACTTCGACCAGGCTTTTTCCATAAAACTTCTCAGGAACCTTGACTTCGGCGATTACCAGCCCGGCGCTGATGGGAAGATAACTGAAAATCTGAGAAGAAATCAGAAACGGCGCGATCCGCTTGGCCGCCTCCTGATTGGGAAAAACAACCTTCGTTGCTCCTACCAGTTCGAGGATCTCTCCATGCTCAATGCCCTCGGATCGTGCAATGATCTCCTTCACTCCCAGCTTCTTCAGGTAGTTTGTTACCAAGATCGAAGCCTCGATCCGGTCTCCAAGATCGACGATGGCCGCGTCGATAGACGGCGGGATGAGCTTGCGGATGATCTCCTCGTTGAGAACGTCGGCAATGTAGGCGGAGGCAACCTTGTCCTTGTACAGCTCGATCACGTCTCTGTCTTTGTCTATAATGATTATCTCCGCGTCCGTTGCCAGGAACTCCTCCAACAAACGACGGCCGAAGCGGCTCAGGCCTATGATGGCAAATTGTTTCATTATCCGATCAGTACCTCCCCCTGAGGATAGTCCAGCAAGTGGACAGGATAGTGCCTGGCTGGCGGAATGGCCAGGGCCAGGAGCCCGATTCGTCCCATAAACATGGTGACGATGAGCACGAGTTTGCCGACGGCCGTCAGGGTTGGCGTGGCCCCGAGGGACAGCCCGACCGTGCCGAAGGCTGAAAAAGTCTCAAAGATGAGGGAAAACACATCGACCTGGTGCTTGGCAAACCACATCTCTGTGACAGTCAGAGCGAAGAGGCCGGCAAACAGAAGCAGCAGGGCTTTTAGCATGAACATGGTGGCATAGAAGATCCGGGAACCGGCGATTTTTCTCTTGAATACGGTAACCTCGCCCCGCGAATCCGGTCCCTGAAAAACCATCAGCAGCACGATGAAAAAGGTGTTGACCTTGATTCCACCCGCAATAGAACCGGAGCCGCCGCCAATGAACATAAGAAGCATTGTCAAGGTCTTGGAGGGTGTAGACAGGCGGCTCTGGGGAATTGTGTTGAAGCCCGCGGTGCGGGGGGTCACCGCTTGAAACAGGGAAGCCATGATCTTCTGAACAGGTGTGAGAGAGGCCATGCTACGGCCGGCTTCAAAGACCAGGTACAGGCCGGCGGCGGCGACTACGAGAATCCCG
Source organism: uncultured bacterium (assembly GCA_965602205.1). Classification (GTDB taxonomy): domain Bacteria; phylum Zixibacteria; class MSB-5A5; order GN15; family FEB-12; genus DAOUUR01. Next base: position 2,371 of record CBFCYQ010000264.1, read on the forward strand.
GTCATAAGGAAAACGATCTTGCTGTGCAGGCTTAAGTGTTTCTTTTCGACTACGGTCGTGGCGGCGACATCCTGGAGCACGACGAATCCCAAACCGCCAAACACCACCAAAGCGATGACTGTTAGGTTTACAGCAACGTTCGTTGTATAGCCCTCAAGATTGTTGGAGAACAGCGAGAACCCGGCGTTGCAGAAGGCGGAGATCGCATGGAAGAGGCTGACGAACAGCCTCCTCTCTGTCACGGCGGCTCGGAAGGCCTGATACAGGATCAACGTTCCAATCAATTCAAAGCCGAGTGTGACGGCAACGATTCGCCGGACAATATTCACCGTACCCAGCCCGGCCGACTCCAAGTAGTAGCCGCGGATGACCCTGTGGCGTACCAGGGATATTCTTCCCCGCGGCCGAGCCAGGTAGATCGTGCTGAAGGTGATGATTCCCAGTCCGCCGCCCTGAATCAGGAGGAGAATCACCGCCTGTCCCACAGTGGTGTATGTTGAAGTGTCCACGGTTATAAGTCCAGTCACGCAGACGGCGGAGGTTGCAGTAAACAGAGCATCGATGAAGTGAAGCCGTCCCGGCCCGCCCCAGGAAAAGGGGAGATAGAGAACGACCGTTCCGAAGGCGATAACTGCCAGGAAGTAGGAGAAGAGAAATAACTTTTCTGACTGCAGAACTCTTCTCAAACCTTGCTATCACTCCCTACCACTGTGATGTTAATTCCTTTATCGGCATGGGAGAAAAGTATCCTGCCCGAGAACTTCTCCGACAAATAAAACCCCGGAAAATACCATTGGCAACATCGCTATTATCGCATTTACCGGGGTTACAAGAAAGGTGTAATAAAAAAACACGGCGAGGATACTCGGGGATGTTGAGGGCATCTAGTTTTTCGTAATCGATAGCATCGACGTCCTCCTGATCGTGCTTCCGTTCATTTATTCACGATAGAGAGGATATCACTGCATCGGATCATTTTCAGGACAAAAAAATACCTGGCAACGACCTACTCTCCCACCCACAAACGGGGCAGTACCATCGGCGCTGGAGGGCTTAACTTCCGTGTTCGGGATGGGAACGGGTGTTTCCCCTCCGCCATAGTCACCAGGTAATTATTATCAAATATTTCCGTAAGATTTCAAAGAGCCGCAAAATTTTTTTACTCTTTCAAAACTTTCCTACTCCATGAAGGGTGAACAAAAGATATGGTCAAGCCTCACGGGAAATTAGTACTGGTCGGCTAAACATGTTACCATGCGTACACCTCCAGCCTATCGACCCGATCATCTCTCGGGTCCCTTCAGGGGGTTTCTCTCCCCAGGGTTGCCTCATCTTGAGGGGGGCTTCCCGCTTAGATGCTTTCAGCGGTTATCCCGTCCGAACATAGCTACCCAGCCATTACCGCTGGCGCGATAACTGGTACACCAGAGGTTCGTCCACTCCGGTCCTCTCGTACTAAGAGCAGCTCCTCTCAAGCAACCAACGCCCATGGCAGATAGGGACCGAACTGTCTCACGACGTTCTGAACCCAGCTCACGTACCGCTTTAATTGGCGAACAGCCAAACCCTTGGGACCTGCTCCAGCCCCAGGATGCGATGAGCCGACATCGAGGTGCCAAACTTTGCCGTCGATGTG
>CBFCYQ010000265.1:0-3995 GCA_965602205.1 uncultured bacterium
GAATCAGACTGCCAACAACCACTATGACAAGCACCACACCGCCGACGATCCACACGACCGGGCGGATGCCTTCCGATACCTCCACCGGCACCGCCTGGGCGATGTTTACGACAAGAGCTTCGGTTATCAACTGGCCCGAAATACTATCCGGCCAGGTAACATAATCGATGGTCACCGGATCTATCCGACCGATACCGGCCGATACCGGGACCAGCGTGTACTTAAAGATTTTGGTAGTGACTTCGTCGTCGCCGCTGCCGGTGGAACTTACGGACGATGAAAACCGCTGAGTGCGCAGGCGTTCGAAGGTGGGAGCAAGAGGTCCGGAAAAACGATAGGCCGCCTGTGATCCGGACCATTCGAGCTTGATTTCGAAGTTGACTTTCCCCTCGTACGGGATGTCCCCTCTGTCGATGCTTTGCGAGACACTAATGCCGTCGGCGTTGACCACGGTACCCGCGGCCAATATCACGAAAGAGCTGATGATCCGCTTTAACATCTCTTCGTATTCGGTATCCTGCTTCGGCGACCCGCCCGGTCGCATAAGATCATGTAGATCATATTCATAGCGCCCGCAGACAAGCCTTTATATCCAGCGCTAAGTTCAATTTATACTTAGTTCGAAAAAAAATGTTTCAACAAAACTCATGCCAGCAAAAGGGCCACAACACCTGCAAACATGCAAAATTTAAGACTCCAGGAGCCGATTTTCAACATCTTTTGCGAAGGATTGCCCCAGATTACGATCAGCAGGGCAAGCATCGGCAAGTCTATAACGTACACGGCTATGATTTTGTAGCCCAGGCCAAACCAGCCGGTGAAAATCGGTATGTAGGTCAGGATGACAAAGCTGAAAAACAGGCATAGCGCGGCCAGCAGTGACGGTCGCACCCCGATCACCTGGGGCAATGTCCTGATGCCCAGCCGGCGGTCGCCTTCGATATCCTCGACGTCTTTAACGATCTCGCGGACCAGATGTAGAACGAAGGCTAATACCGCCGGAATAAGCGGCCCCGGGAGAGTCACCGCCATTACGCGGTCAGCCGCAAAACCGCCGACCATGAAGGTCAGACCACCCAGAAGGGCGATAACGGCATTGCCCAGTACCGGGATTTTCTTGAGATACAGATTGTAGGCCACCATCAGCAGTATGGCGGCGGCAACAATGACCGTTACGGCGGCATTAACCGCGATCGCGGCCGCCATGGCGACCACGTTGAACACGACGACTATCGTTGAAGCCGACCTCTCGGAGATACTCCCCCGGACCAGCACCCGTTCCGGCCGGTTGATCCGGTCAATATTGATGTCGCTCAGGTCGTTTAAAGCGTTTCCGGCGGCACAGACAAAAAAGGCCGCTATGGCCGACAGAATGGCGGCCAGGTAAGCATCCCCAAGCCATGCCATATAGGCGCCCACGGCCACTCCCAGCATGGTGAGCAGACAATTGACGATGCGGATGAGTTTGACTATTTCAAGCAGCCTTGGCACCTGAGGAGGATAGAAAGGCGGTCGGCGGGAGTCAACCTTTATATGTCCGAGAATATTTCTATCGCCAGACGGGGTTCGTCAAATGCGAGATCCCGGTTCCACCCCAGAGAAATCCTGATCGCCCGGCCGGGATTAGTCAGCGCCAGGCCGACACCGTAGCCAAAACGATAAAACTCCTCCCTGCGGGCGGAGCCTAAGTTGTCAGGGATGCGGTTGTTCAGGTAAGCGGCGTCGTAGAAGAGAAAGAGATTGCCGCCTTCAAATCGCAGACGCGGCTCAATTGTCCCATAGGCCGTACGGAGGACGGCAAATTGTTCATTACGAAAACCCCGCAAGGTGCCTGGCCCACCGACCAGGACCAGCTCCGACAGAGGCGGCAACGATTCACTTGTTTCCAGCCCTGCATAATTCAGCCCGATGTGGAGCAGTAATCGACGCCTGACCGGTTGATAGAAATCGATGTCCAGTTCCACCCGGGTCTCGTTGAAAGACTGCCGCAACCCTGTTGTCAGCGCATTGCTGGCGTAGCGACGATGGGCATAGGCCACTGACGAACTTACGGTCAGGCCACGACCGGCATTGAGCGCATTATCGACTGTTGCCCGGCTGATAGAGAAGCCCGCTTCGAGGCGGTCGTAGGACGGCAGTGCCAGCGACGGCTCGACGCTGGCCCAACTCAGCTCTACGCCGGCCGACCACTCCCGGTTGAGGATGGTTACGTAGTCGGCACCGGCCGCAAACTCGTAAAACCGGTCCCGGTAATCACGAGTGGCCACCTTAAACCCCAGGCTGCCGACACCAAGCACAAACAACGGTTGGCGGTATCCCACTTCAAGTCGGTTGCGGCCCTTCTCTTTTCTCTCCGAAAGGATAGCCACCTGCCGGCCGCGGCCAAAAAGATTCCGAACGGCTGCATTTACCGACCAGACCATCCCCGTCTCATCGTCGGGCTGGTACCCGGCGCCACCCTCAAAGCGGAACTGCCTCTTTTCGGCAAATCTGAATTCCAGGTCGCTTTCGGTATAACCTTCGCGAGGACGGACGATGGCCGGAGGCGCAAAGCTCACAAACGGTATGGCGGCAGCGCTTTTTTCGGCGGCGCTGACGGCTCGTTCGGTAAGCGTGTCCCCTTCGTTGACCACAATAAAGCGGCTCAGGAAATCCGGGTCGGTCCGTGTCAGCCCGGTCAGGACTTTTCGCCTTATGGTGACTACCGGTCCTTTGATTACCGTGACGAGCGCGGTGATGTCATGACCATCCGCAAGTATTCTGTCAATATCGGCCGCGGCGTAGTAGTAACCCGAACGATAGTAATCCTCCAGAACAGAGCTCATAGCCGTGTGCAGGTTGCCGCGTGTGAACGGTTTCTGTATCGACACCGCCGTGGCAGAATCGCCATCGACCACTATCCTGTCAAGCCTGCACCGTCCACCCGTGCTGATTTGCAGGCGGCCCTCCTGCAGGTTCGCCCGGGCATCGAGATATCCGGAATTATTGAGAAAACTGACAACCGAATCCGCGGCCAGAGAATCGGGCAGGTTGCGGGCTATTCGTGCAACCGACCGGGAGACATGGGATTCGCTATCCTGAAAGACGACTTCGGTAGCACGAACTCCGGCCGCCGGCAAAATGCCGAGGATGGCGACTCCCAAGACGGCTGTCATGTTGTTTCTAAAACCCAACTATCACCTCGCCTCGCGCCGTGATGCGCGCCGTCCTGTCGTCGGAGTGACGCCCCGACATTGTAAAGTTCAACCGCATGCCCTCCTTGAATCCGTAGTTCCAGGCTACAGACCACAGTGCCCCCCGCCGCCCCGACCTGTTATCGGTAAGCAGATACGGCACGCTGCCATCTGCACCGACCAGGTCCTGTCGGTACAACTCCAGCGACGAACGCAGCTCTCCGCGTTTCATCAGGCGAAACCGGCCGGAGAGATCGACAGAATAGATGGTGGACTTTTGGCCGCTGTCTGTCTCAGCCCGACGGTAGCTGCTTCCGACGGCAACCTCGCCCCCATTCAGAGTTCACCTGACTTTAGCACCGACCCTGTAGCCGTCGACATTCCCGCCGCCGCCAAAAAGTCGATCGCGACGATATTCGAACAACTCCAGTCTCTGTTCAAGAAGGAAGTTGCCCGCCACCTGTCGCACTGTTACCGAACTCTTGGTGTCCCGCTTTCGTCGTCGCTGCGAGGCTAAATCTCGTAATTCCATATCTTCATCGTAGGTCAGGTTCAGAGCGTGGCCGCTGCGCAGGGGAATCAACCTGACATGAGCGGAGTACCGCCGGGAAAAGAACAGGTAGGGTTCGTTCTCGTCGGCGACAAAGGGTAACAACCACCAGGCCGTCCGGCTGCCTTCGGGCAACAGTTCCTCTTCTATCCTGGACGTGAACCTGGCCAGGAGAAACTTCCAGTCCCTGGATACAGAAAAGGATTTTTCGCCGCGCCGCACCCTGGCCTGGTCGGAGAGAATCTCATCCGTCCTGATGAAGTTCCCGTCGG
>CBFCYQ010000266.1:0-3968 GCA_965602205.1 uncultured bacterium
CGGGGAGCCGGGCTGGGAGCTTGACTATGCCACCGTCGACCGGGAGGGTGCGTATCTTGTCAAGAAGGTCCTGGCCGATTCACCGGCGGATATGGCGGGAATCAAGGCGGGACAGTATATCAGGAAGATCGGCGGCCGGGCGGTGGCGAGAGACGCTAATGCCAACCAGTTGTTGGCGGGGACGGAAGGCAAACGGCTCATCGTAGCAGTTAGTGATGAAGCCGGAGGTGAGGAGCGCACGGTGGAGCTCAAGCCGGTATCAGGTACGGCGCTCGAAGAGCTGCAGTACCTGGATTGGGTGGATGAACGGCGGCGGCTGGTGGATTCGCTTTCGGGTGGGCGGCTGGCCTATCTGCATATCGAGAGCATGAACCGGCGGTGCCTGGAGCAGTTCCGGCATGAATTAGTCTCGATCGCCGAGAAGAAAGAAGCGCGTATTATCGACGTGCGCAACAACTTCGGCGGGAGCATCGCGGTGTATCTTCTGGGGATGCTGATGCGGGAACCGTTCTTGATGCGTGATTTTCGGGGATTTCCACCGGCGTCGGAGAACAAGACGCGCTCGAAAGCGTACGAGAAGCCGCTGACGCTGTTGACGAACAACTACTCGGCCTCCAATTCCGAGATCTTTTCCGAGGGGTTTCAGCAGTTGAAGCTGGGGAAGGTCATCGGCGAGCCGACGGCCAGCGGTGTTATCGGCACGGCGTCGTACACGCTCATCGACGGTACGCGTATCAGGCGGCCGTCATGGGGAGCGTACACGGTTGATATGGAAGACACTGACCTGGCGCCGAGGCAGCCGGATATTTTTGTCGAGAACCTGCCGGACGATTTCCTCAACGGGCGCGACCCGCAACTGGTGCGGGCGGTGCAGGAGCTTCTCAAAGAACTGAAGTGAATTTTCCGGGGAGTCGCCATCCCAAAGAAATAAAGAGGCGGCCACTGAAATCAGATTCGCGCCATTATTGTCTGGGGTACGGGTTGAATCCGATTTTCGCCTGTTGTCGGCAATCAATGGTGGCGGTGGCCGCCTTATGTTTCTATTCGTCCGAGGGCACACCCTCCTCGGCCGGCGTTCTCGGCTGCGTCCAGGCGAGGATCGACGCAGGGAGGGTGTGGGCCAGGTACAGGAGACTGGCGAAAATCAGTATGAACATCGAGTCATCCCTGCCGGCGGATACCGCAATCCACAAAAGGACCAACAGGTTGGTAACGGCAAAGATGCCATAGGCCCGTCTGAGGGATTCGAGGGTGATTTGAATCTCCCGCTCATCCAGTTTTTCCACTCTCGTGTGGACCAGCATCCACAGGCGAGTTTTGACATGCATGACTATAAACGTAACCAACACCACGATGACGGCGGCAATCGCTGCCGCCGCCACGGGGACATTCCAGCCATGATACTTACCTAAATAGAAAAAAAGCAAAAACAGGATGATGGCGGCGTAATTGATGACGACACCGAGTCGTCGGCTTGATTTTGTTGCAGGTTTACTCATGTTATTCTTCCTCTCTTTTCTTGCGTTCCAGAAGCTCCTGGCTGAGCGGTTTGAGCGGTTCGGTCGAGAAGACCAGGTCGATGGGCACGCCGAAACACTCGCTGATTCTGAAAGCCAGGTCCAGGCTCGGGTTATATTCTTCCCGTTCCAGGTAGCCAACAGTCTGAAAATTGACCCCGATTTTCTCGGCCAGTTCCCTTCTCGAAAAGCCTCGTTCTTTTCTGAGAAGTGCAATTCTGTTAAATATCTTTCGTGTTTTCATACGGTGAATATAACATAATGTTATAAATATACAACACTTTTTTGTAAAAACATCACATTTTTTTATCGGCGGGATATCAGGAAAGATTTGCTGAAATCTTACCCGTCAGAATGAACAGGTAAGTCCAAGCCGTGAGAACAGCCTGGTGCGACAATTAAACACGGGCGTCGATATCGCCTAAGGCCTTTATTGGTAAACGGTTAGTTGGAAACGACAGGTCAAGGGCTGACCGGGGTAGAGGTCTATTAATGTGCGGCCTGTCGGGGCTACTGCTTGCCGGCCGTTCCGCTTTTGACGATGAACACCAGATCGGCAATGTCTTGCGGCTCAGCTTTGTCCGGGTCGGCGAAGGCACGGGGCTTTTGCACCAGGCCAAGGTCACCAAATCCGTCCATCAGGTCCCACATCAATTCATGATAGGCGATCACGACGGTCTGTTTTTCATCGCGGAAGCCAAACGCCTCGGTCAAGCCGGGCAGGTCGAGGACAGAGGGAACGATATCGACGATTTCATAGGTCAATGCGAGGCAAACCTGGAACAGCCGGTTGTCCGATGTCTCTTCGATGATGGGGATAGTGAACCGACCCGTGGCGTCGTAGAGGTTGAACGGGGCAAAAACTTCTTTAGCCTGCTCGTCTACGACTTTGCCTTCGTTAATATAATTGTCGAGTATCTTTTCCAGGTTTGTCCAGTCAGACACGAAAGGAATCATTTTTGGGATAGCCTCTTCGCACCAGGCGACTTTCAGTGAGACACCCCGGTCGGACAGAGAGTTGGTGCCGGGAGAAAATTCGCGTGGCGGATACACGGCCCAGACCTCACCGGCCCAGAGGGGCATGTCGGCGGTGATTCCCATTCCGTTCACCAGGTCATTTTCTCTAAATAGGCCCCAGACCATGCCGTCGACGACATAAGCAAAGAGAATGCCGTAAGCATTACCCTGTCGGCCGAGAGACTCCAGCACCCCGGTCAATTCGGCGACCTGCGGTTGCAGGCGCCGGCACATATCGGGTGCGGCGGCGCGCGTAAGCGCACGCAGTTTCCCCGTTTTTTCGCCATCCAGGATCGGAAAGGCCGTTCTTAATACATGACCGTCGGCCCGGAGGACTCTGAAAGTCTTGAGCAGAGTGAGTTGGCTTTGCGTGAACGGGATGCCCATTTGCTGCAGTTGCTCTTTAGTCTTTCCGCCGAGGCAGGCCAGGACGATCTCGCCATTGTTATCGAATTGCATGATGTTCTCCGGACAGGGACCGGCTATCGAGGCATATTGAATGACGTCGTAGTCCGCCAACTGTGGTGCGTCGGCACGGGCGGCGTACTCCGGGAACGCTGCCCACGCGGCCACGATGGGCATAAGAAGGGTGGTGAAATTCCACGTGACTGATTTGAAACGCATTGCCTGCCTCCTCACTTTTCGCAACTCAGCGGCGGCCGTGGTCGCGTCTGCCGGTGCGGACGATCTACTCCGAAGCTGCCGTCGGTAGCGGTAATGGAAAAACTTTCGTCTGTTGTCGCCATCACTTATACCTGCGTTTAACCGAATGCAGATGAAACAGGGTCCGTCCTGAGAAGACATCTCCACTGTCCATAGAGATTATACGAGTGATGCGCAGTAATGTTTCCCTGTCCGATCATGTGAAGTGATTAATCCGGTGTTGACGCTGAACGAACTGCTCTGTTTTCCGGTCGTCAACGGGTTTCCCGGAACACTGCCATCGTCGTATCGTAAGAAAAATGAGAGGACAAAGGTGTTTTTATTAGCGATATTCCCTTCAATTGCTTTGTCGGTGTTGCTGATGATGTCGCGTAAAGGCCCGGCGTCGGAGGTGGCAGTAGATTTCGGACGGGGTTGATAGCGCAACTGCACGTGACAGGTATAATTACATCGGGAGAGATTCAATGACCGCGGAGTGGATCAAGACGGTGGATCTGTGCAAGCATTACCACCGCGGGCCGCAGACGATAAAGGCCGTTGACGGGGTGAGTCTTGGTATCGAGCGCGGGGAGGTTCTGGGACTCTGCGGAGCCTCCGGGTCGGGCAAGTCAACCATGTTAAATCTTCTGGCGGGATTGGACAGCCCGACATCGGGTAGTATTGAAGTCGATGGCCGGCTCCTGGGTTCGCTTTCGCGCCGGCAGCTTGCGGCTTATCGGGCCCACCGGGTGGGCATGGTTTTTCAGTCGTTCAATTTGATTGGTCACCGCA
>CBFCYQ010000267.1:0-3914 GCA_965602205.1 uncultured bacterium
CACGTTATTGGCCATCCTGGACTCCTTTCTTCTTTCCTATCGCCAGCTTTATTAATTCTCTTAAGGGAAGTTTACAGATAAGCACGGTCGTTCTATAAAGTAACCGACGCAAAGGCAAAGCCACCGTCAGACGCATAGAGCCCGAAAAAGACGGGCCAGTCCAGTCCGGGACCCAGGCCAGGCGGTCGACCACGCCCGGCACAGCGGCCAGGGCCGCCTGGTAATAGCCGTAAACCTGACCGGTCAGGTCGGGGGAGTCGAAACCGGCCTCAACCCTGCCCTCAAGCTCCTCAATTAGGACGCTCTTCCATAAGTCAATCAAGTAACTGACAGTAGCCCGCGCACAGCGGGGCGCCACGGTCAGGACATCCCTGAGAGGTCTCTCCCTTTTCGGTTTTTTGACGGCCTTTTTCTCTTCCGTGGGCACAACCGGAGCGGCGGGTTTCTTCTTTGCCCGCCTCAGTTCAAAAGACTTTATCCTGATGCCGAAGAGCTTGACGACACCCTTTCTTGTGGCGAGATCCATCTCCGGGCCGGAGCGCCCCAGTCCCAGGAAGACGAGACGGTGATCGCGGTCGAGAACTACCCGAATTCTCAAATTGAGAAGTAAGACCAGCGCGATAGCAGCGACCAATATTAAAAGAGCGTACAGCATATATATTATATACTATCGGCAAGTGCCTGTGGTTGCCGCCGGAGCAGTCAAGTTGTAATAATTACCGGCGGTGCCGTTCCGGTAAGGCCGTCAGCGACTAGATACCCCTGACCAGTCCCATGGTATCCCATATCAAGAGTGGAGGAATGGCGCCCTCAGCCAACAAGGCATCATGGAACTGTCTTTCTGAAAATTCCTCGCCATAACGGTCCATTGCCGCTCCCCTGAGATTCATGATCTCTGTCTTACCGATCAGATAAGTCATCGGGATAGTTGGCTGAAGAGTATACCGCCGGACTTCGGTTTCAATATAACGCTTGCCGGACTCACTGGTGACGTCGAGAATCTCGTTCATCCAGTCGACACATTCCTGGTAAGTGAACTGCCCCGTATGGAGTTTGACGTCGGCCACGATGCGGGCGGCGCGGAAGCGGATACCGCCGAGAATACCCAGCCATTGCACCGGATCCTCCTCGCCGAAAAGACCGGCGTGGTAAACCATTTCCTCGCAGTACAGCGCCCAACCCTCAATCATCATCCGGTTGAACTGCCACTTGCGCACAGGGTCCGTATTCAAACCGGCCAGTTGAAGCTGCAGGTGATGTCCGGGGAAGGCTTCGTGGACCACCGATCCCTTAAAACCCCGGCGATGGACATAGCGGAAACGGGCCTCGAGCTGAGCCCGGTCAAGGTCGTCGGGTATCGGACGAACGTAAAAGTAGGCGTTCTGGACGGTGTCAAAAGGTCCCGCCGGTTGGTAGGCGATTCCCGCTACCATATTGCGCAGAAAATACGGCGTCTCGACCACTGTTACCGGGGCGACCTTCTCCGGGATGGTTACGATGTCGTTTTCTTCAAGGAATATACGGACCTGCCTAGCCTCCCAGTTGTAATAGTCAAGAATGTCCTGTTTGGTAAAAACCGAGGGAACAAAGACGGAATCCTGTCCATTCTGGTGATTCGTTTCGACATTCTCTTCGTACGCCCGGTAGGCCGCTTGGGCATCTTTCAGTAGAGTCTCGCCGATTTTCAGCAGTGAATCGCTGTCGTAATCGAGGAAATACTCATGCTTGAGTTTGTAATCAAAATTGTCCTTGCCGATGGCAAAAGCCGTCCCGGGGCCCGGGGTCAACTCGGTCAGGTAGGCCAGAAAGTCATTCATGCTCTCTCGCGCCTGCGTGGACACTCTGAGGATTTCGTCGGCCCGCTCGGGAAATTTCTGCATCAGTTCCCCGGCAATGTCTTTATAGAATTGAATCCCGGATTCCAAGGAACTTGCAGCGGCATCGATATAAATTTTTGGAGGTTTCTTCAGGTTTCGGCGCGCCGTCGTCAAAAGAGCCGGCACGGCCTTCATGCGATTGATGACAGACACGACTCTTTCGGATAGCGGGGCATGTTGCGACAGCATGAGATAGTAGATACCATCGATGGCTTCATCCGCATACAACTGCGGACACTTCTTGTGCCAGGCTATCTGCTTCAGATCAAGCAGGGCGACGTCAACGTTTGACTTGATCAAGCGGACGTTAATACGTTCATGCTGCGAAAGTTTGGTCTTTTGGAATTTGTAGAGCTTCTTTTCATATTCAGTCAGGTCTTTTATCATCTGCTTGACGGACTTGGAGGAGAAGTCCGCCAGACGGTGGTCGTACGAATGGATGCCCATTTCCGTGGCTCTGACCGGGTAGAATGACTGGAGTTTTTCAAGAATTTCCAGGGACAGGTCGCCGAAGGTCTGCTTTTTGGCCGAGGCCGGGCAGGTTACCAGCGCCAGGAACAAGATGGCAAAACCGGAAATGGTCACAAGCTTTCGAGTCATTGTATCTCCTTTACGAACAACGTGGCTGCCAATTTAAGTCTTCAGGTACTTATACGCAAGTCTTCTCAAAGTCGATGCAGAACCGCGACGGTTTCAATATGCTTGGTGTGCGGAAACATATCGACCGGCGTCAGCAGAGGCAGATGATAACCTTCTTCCACGAGTTTGGCGGCATCACGCGCAAAAGTGGCCGGGTTACACGAGATGTACAGGATTTTCTCCGGTCTTAATGCCATTATCCGCTTCAACGCCTTTGGGTGCAGCCCGGCCCGGGGCGGGTCGATGACGACAATGTCGAAATGCTGATTCTCGGTACTGCAGGTCTTCAGATAGTCGGTTACATTTGCCTCAAGAAACGAAATATTGTCTACACCGTTTAAGACGGCATTCTCTTCGGCTAACTTAACGGCAGCGCCAACCAGTTCCACGCCAACGACTTCAGCTACATGCTCGGATATCAGGATTCCGATCGGACCGGTACCGCAATAAAGGTCGAGGACACGGTGGCCGGAGGCGGGTTCGAGCATTTCACAGGCCGTGCGATAGAGCGTTTCGGCCTGGAGAGAATTTGTCTGGAAAAAAGAATTGGCCCGGATACGGAAGGTGCTGGAGAGAGCCTTTTCTTCTATGTATCCGGGGCCGTAGAGACTCTTTTCAATCTCACCGGTCGCGATGTTCGATTTCCGAGCGGTTTGGTTATGGACAACGGTTGTCAGTTTCGGGAAGGACTTCTGTAACCGCTCAATCATCTCGTCCTGATGCGGGAACTCACCCAAGTTGGTGACAAGGTTGACCATGACCTGGTCCGTCCGCTTGCCCTGGCGAATCATCAGAAATCGCATGTACCCGGTATGCCTGATGACATCGTACACGGGTATCTGGTGTTGGGTTACGAAATCACGAATCCAATGGACGATCTCGTTAGAGGTCTCCGATAGCAGGTAACACGCGTCGAGATCGAAGATATCATCAAAGGCGCCACGCCGATGCAGACCGAGGGTAAAGCCGCCGTCTTCGGTGGTGTGAAACGAAAACTCCATCTTGTTGCGATAAAAAAATTGCTCGGCGGAACCTATGGTATCTCGAATGGTGACGTTCTTCAGGCCGCCGATTCTTTCGAGGCAGTCGGCGACTTGTTTTTTCTTGTATTCCAACTGCTTGTGGTATGACAGATCCTGCCAGGTACAGCCTCCGCACGATTCAAAGTGACTGCATCTGGCCGGTATGCGGTCGGGTGAAGGGGTCATAACCTCGAGCAGGCGAGCCCGATCGTAGCGAGGCTTGGACTGGGTAATTTCCGCGAGGACTTTCTCACCGGGCAAACCGCTGTCGAGAAAAACCACTTTGCCGTCGAGGAGTGCCACGGCCTTGCCGTCAAACGCCAGGTCGGTAATTTCCAGCTCTACCCGTTTCATATTCAGGAGTCCTCCCCGGGGC
>CBFCYQ010000268.1:0-3913 GCA_965602205.1 uncultured bacterium
ATTTCAAGCAGCTGTCACAAAATCTTTCGAGACCAGACCTGCTTGCAACGGATCTGACCGGCCACGAAGATTACTTCCATGACGCCACCGAGGACTCCGGCGCCCCCTCAGCCTTGGTTTTCGCCGAAAATGAAAGCGATGTTATCGCCACTATCCGCTTCTGTGCCGAACATGGCCTGCCGGTGGTGCCGCGCGGCGCCGGGACCGGCCTTTCCGGTGGGTGCGTGCCTACCTGCGGCGGTATTGTCCTGTCCACGGAGCGCATGAAACAGCTCGAAATTGACCCCGACAAACGCCTGGCGGTCTGCGGACCCGGGGTTATCACCAAGGACCTGGTCGACGCTGCGGCCCGCTATGGCCTGACTTACCCGCCCGACCCGGCCAGCTACGACGAATCGACCCTCGGCGGTAACGTGGCCGAAGGCGCCGGCGGCCTGCGCTGCAAACGTTTCGGCGTTACCAAGGACTACGTGGTCGGCCTGGCCGCCGTGGCTGCTGACGGTCGGGTCATTAAAACCGGCCAATTGAACGGCTATCAGGGCCTTCCCCTGGGTGACCTCATTGTCGGTTCCGAAGGTACGCTGGCGGTGGTCACCCGAATCGTCGTGCGCCTGGTGGCCATACCATCGCCCGGCAACACCCTGCTGATCGCCTTCGACAACCCCGCCGATGCCGCTCAGACGGTTTCTGAGATAACCGGCTCGGGAATGATACCGACGGTCCTGGAATACCTTGACGGCGACGCCGCCGACTGCTCCAACCAGTACGAAAAACACGAGGGGCTGGACCGCGTGGCAGCCATTCTCCTGATCGAGACGACCGGTGAAGACCGCCCGGGGCAGACCGCGACCATCAGAGACATTTGCCGCAAAAACAGGTGCTCATATCTTCGCGTGGAAAGCGACCCGGACAAGGCCGACCGCCTCTGGGCCATCCGTCGCAACCTCTCCAATGCCATGAAAGCCATAGCCGAATTCCGGATATCTGAAGACGTGGCCGTGCCGAATTCTCAGTTCCCCGAACTGGTGGCTTTCGTGGCCAAGCTGAATGAGGCCAGTCCTTTGAGAATAAATGCCTACGGCCACGCCGGCGACGGCAACCTGCACGTCAATTTCATGTCCATGAGCGGCTCGAAAGCTGAAATCCGGCTTATGGAAGACAGTATTGGCAGACTACTCAAGAAAACAGTCGAGTTGGGCGGCACGCTCACCGGGGAACATGGCATCGGGCTGGCCAAACGACAGTATCTGCCACTGGAATTCGACGGGCCGACATTGGGCTTTATGAAGAGAGTAAAGTCCCTGTTTGACCCGACCGGTCTGCTCAATCCCGGGAAAATATTCCAAAAAAACGAAAAACTATAGTCTTCGGCGCCCCTACCCTCTTGACATTTTGCCCGGGTTGTTGTAGAATTACTGAAAATGTGAAACAATTCACATTGGGAGTAGATTAGATTTTCATCCATAAACCTATATAACCAAAAAGGAGTTCTCGATGGCAAAGACCCTCAAAGAAAAACTGGGGGAAATGATCCCTCAGTTGAGAGAAGAACGGGTAACGATCCTGAAGGGGTTCGCCGACACTCAGATCTCGCAGGTATCTGTCGCCCAGGCATTCGGCGGGATGCGCGGTGTTAAGGGAATGATCTGCGATACCTCGGTTGTCGAGCCCGACAAGGGTTTGATCATTCGCGGCCGCCCCATCATGGAACTGAAAGACCGTCTGCCCGAAGAAATCTTCTGGCTGCTGATTACGGGCGAATTGCCCTCGGCCGACGAGTTGGCCCTGTTCCAGAAGGAACTCAAGGATCATGGAGAAATCCCGAAGTACGTTTGGAAAGTCCTGAAATCCATGCCGAAGACTTCGCATCCGATGGCTATGCTGGACACCGCCATTCTCGCCATGGAGAATGAGTCGGCTTTCCGTAAGCGGTATAACGAAGGCATGTCGAAGATGGAGTACTGGGAACCGGCTTTAGAAGATGCCATGACGATACTCGGCACGATTCACACCATCGCGGCCGGAATCTATCGCCTGAAATACAAAAAGGGTGATATCATCGAGCCGTCCAAGAAGCTCGACTGGGGCGCCGACTACGCCAAGATGCTGGGATTGCCACCCAAGAAGGGTGAGACCTATGCCATGATGCGGCTGTACCTGGTCCTGCATTCCGATCACGAAGGCGGCAATGTTTCGGCCAACACCTGTCACACCGTCGGCTCCGCTCTGTCCGACCCGTTCTATGCGGTATCGGCCGGTCTGAACGGCCTGGCCGGTCCTCTGCACGGTCTGGCCAATCAGGAATGCCTGAACTGGGTGCTGCAGACCATGGAGAAATTCGGCGGCGCTCCGTCCGAGAAGGAAATCGAAGATTATGCCTGGGAGACCCTCAACAGCGGCAAGGTCATTCCGGGTTACGGCCACGCCGTGCTGCGCGTCACTGACCCGCGCTTCGCGGCCTTCAACGCCTTTGGTAAGCAGTACCTGGCCAAGGATCCCGTTTTCCAGACGGTCGACCGCGTCTTCACCGTCGTTCCGAAGGTGCTCGAAAAGCACGGCAAGGCCAAGAATCCGTGGCCGAATGTCGATGCCGGTTCCGGGGCTCTGCTCTATCACTACGGTATCAAGGAGTTCGAGTACTACACCGTGCTGTTCTCAGTCTCTCGTGCGATGGGCATGCTCTCGCAGCTGGTCCTTAACCGCGCGCTGGGTACGGCCATCACCCGTCCCAAATCCGTCAGCACCGACTGGATAAAAGGTCAGGTCAACAAGTAGTCTGATTGCTTAGCGGATTATCCGTGAGCGGCTCCTGCGGGAGCCGCTTTTTTTATGGGTGGTCGTCATCCCATCCGGGGCAGTGTTATGGAGAACCTGGCGCCTCCCCACCGGCTCTCGCCCACTCGCACGCGACCACCTATATCCGAGACGGCCTTGTGGACCGCGGCCAGCCCAAGACCGGTGCCGCCTTCCTTGGTAGTGAAATAAGGAGCGAAGATTTTCTCGCGCAATTCCGCGGGCACACCCGGACCATCGTCCTCCAGCACGATGACGACATTGTTCCCTTCCGAGCGCGCCAGCATCGACAGTTTCCCGGGGCGTCCGTGAAATGCTTCCCGGGCATTATTGAACAGATTCGAGAAAACCTGGCGCAGGCTGTCGGGATCGGCCTCGATTTCAAGGCCTGCCTCGACTTTCCAGGTCAGTTCCACGCTCACTTTGTCGGCCTCGAGCTTCAGAAGTGTGAAATGCTCGTCGATGATTTTGTCCAGCCTGACTGCGGGGTGTTTCTTTTTATCGACCCTGGCCAGCGCCAGAAACCGCGTAATAATCTCGTTCAGACGGCCCGTCTCGGCCCGGATTTGCTGTGTGAAGGAGGCATACTCCTCCCGGTTCTCCTCAGGTTGAAACTCCGAGGCCAGGCGCTGGGCCGCAATCGAAATAGTATTCAGAGGGTTGCGAATTTCATGAGCCACCCCGGCCGCCAGGTTGCCCATCTCGGACAGCCGCTCCTTGCGTGCCGCCTCCAGCTCATACTCCTTCAGACGCGTGATATCATAGATAACCACGACCGTTCCCGAGCCGTGCTCCTCGTCCCGGGCAAATCGGGATATGGCTACCAGGAGTATTCTGGCGCCGTCGCCGACACCGACGGTCACCTCCTTCTCGAAGGAATCCTCGTGGCCGGACATGATATTCGCCAGCGTGAGACCGGGCTCGCGGACGATGTCATCCCACGACCTGTCGACGACTTGCTGCCCACCGAAAATGCGGGAAAAAGCGTCGTTAGCCAGCGACACTTTGCCATCGACATCGACGTACGCCACTCCGGTCTGCATCTCGTCGAATATCCTGTCGGTAATTGATTTTATATGCCGGTATCGACGGGCGATCTCCTTGCGCTTCTGACGGCTGT
>CBFCYQ010000269.1:0-3882 GCA_965602205.1 uncultured bacterium
CAGCTGCGCCCCGAGCTGGCCGTCGCCATCGACGTGACCTGGGGGCAAAGCCCGGGCAGCCCTGAACATAAGACCTTCCCCCTGGACGGTGGTCCCACACTCGGATGGGGTCCCAACATCCACCCCGGGTTGCATAAAGCCTTCAAAGCGCTGGCCAACAGGTTAGAGCTGCCCTACGCGGTGGAGGTTATGCCGCGGCATTCAGGCACTGACGCCTTCGCCCTGCAGGTAGCTGCCGAGGGCATCCCCAGCATGGTCGTAGCCATCCCGCTGCGCTACATGCATACCCCGGTAGAGGTCGTAGCATTGAAAGACATATCCCGTACAGGCAGCCTGCTGGCGGCTTTCATAGCCCAGCTGCAGGTAGACTTCTTAGACAATCTCACATTGGACGGCACCAATGACACCAAAGACTGATACTGATATCACCCCCATAAAGATCCGTGCGCCGCAGATCAAGCTGCTCGAACGACTGTGCAACGCCTGCGCAGTCTCAGGCGATGAGGGCGAAGTGCGCGCCATCGTACTCGAGCAGGTACGCCCCCTCGCTGACGATATAAAGGTCGATGCTCTGGGAAACGTGCTGGTCACCCGTAAGGGCAGGTCTCGCCGCAGGAAGCGGCTGCGTGTCATGCTGGATGCTCATATGGATGAGGTTGGCTTCATGCTCACACATGATGACGGCAAAGGTATATTCCGATTTGAACCCGTTGGCGGATTGGATGTTCGCCAGCTGGCAGGAAAAGCGGTTTGGGTGGGCCGCGATCACGTGCCCGGCGTGATCGGCGCCAAGCCCATCCACCTTGTCAAATCATCTGAACTGAATCACGCCATCCCCCTGGACACCCTGCGTATCGACATCGGTCCCGGAAGTGAGACCAAAGTCAAGGTTGGGGACACGGCAGCATTTGCCACTCCCTACGCGCGGCTCGGACCCAGCCTGCGCGCCAAGGCCCTCGACGACCGCCTGGGAGTTGCCACCCTGATCGAACTGCTCAAGCTTGCTCCGCCGGATATCGATATACTGGCTGCCTTTACAGTCCAGGAAGAGGTCGGTTTACGCGGTGCCAAGGTCGCCGCTTACGCTCTTGAACCCGATATCGCCATCGCCCTCGACTGCACCCCTGCTCTGGACCTGCCCATCTGGGAAGACGATGACGATGCCCCCTCAGAGAATACTGCCTACAACACTCGCCTGGGGGCTGGTCCCGCCATTTACACCGCTGATCGCGCCACCCTGTCTGATCCTCGTCTTGTACGGATGCTGGTCGAAACCGCACAAGACCTCGAACTCCCCTTCCAGTTCCGTCAGCCCGGTGGGGGCGGCACAGATGCCGGCGCTATTCACCTTGCGCGCGCTGGCATCCCCAGCGTTTCTGTTTCCGTCCCTGGACGCTACATCCACACCGCTGCCGGCATCGTCCGGATATCCGACTGGCAGCATACTCTCACTCTCATACATGCCGCCCTCAGTCGCATGACGCCGAGAATCCTCGCCCAAGATCGCTAACTAGGAGTTCTGCATGAAATCCCTCATCAAAACGCTTGTCGAATCCACCGGTCCCTCCGGTTACGAAACCCAGGTCCGTGACGTGATCCGCGCTGAAGTTGAACCACACGCTGACGAGCTGCGCGTCGATGCCCTCGGCAACCTGATCGTCACCCAGGGTGATCCTGCCGAGAACGGTAAAAAGATTATGCTGGCCGCTCACATGGACGAGATCGGTATCATCGCCACTCACGTGGACGAGAAAGGCTTTGTCCGATTCACCACCATCGGGGGCGTGAATCCGCGCACCTGCGTCGGTGGAAGAGTACGGTTCCTGAATGGTACGATCGGGGTGGTCGGTCACGAGTACATCAAAAACCGCAGCCAGCTGCCAACCATCGATCAGATGTATATCGATGTGGGCGCTGAAAGCCGCACCAGCTGCCCGGTAAAGGTCGCTGACACTGCTGCCTTTGAACGTCCCTTCCTGGATCTTGGCGACCGCCTGGTCTCTAAAGCTATGGATGACCGCATCGGTGCTGCTGTTCTGATCGAGACCCTGCGTCAGTTGCGTAATAGCCCGCACCAGGTCTTCTATGTGTTCAGTGTGCAGGAGGAAGTTGGCCTGCGCGGAGCTACTACCGCTGCTTATGGGATTGACCCCGACATCGGCATCGCCCTGGATGTCACCCTCTCCGGTGATACACCCAAGGGGATTAAAATGGACGTGGGACTGGGCAAAGGCCCTGCCATCAAGGTGCGCGATAGCGGCATGTTCTCCGATCCACAGGTCGTTGACTGGATGGTTGAGACTGCCGAGCGCAGCAAGCTGCCCTACCAATTGGAAGTGCTTGAAGGCGGTACTACCGATGCACGCGCGATTCAACTCTCCCGTGCTGGTGTCCCTTCCGGCTGTATATCCATCCCCTGCCGCTACGTCCATGCACCCTCAGAAATGGTAGACTTGAACGACGTCCAGAATGCTGTAAAGCTGCTGGTCGCCCTGCTGCTCAAGCCCATTCAACTTGGATAAATATGCGAATAAATTTCGTTAAAACGAAACCTTTCATACTGCTCATCCTGCTGCTGATACTCACCGGCTGCGCTGAACCGACCGCACCCAGCGCTACCGCCTCACCTGAACCAGCACCAACCCCGACCGCAACATCACAAACAGCGGAAGAGCCCGTTTTGGATACACCTTCCCCACCTACCTATCTGCGCTTATGGGTGCCGCCGGAATTCGACCCTGCTGATGAAACACGCGCCGCCAGACTGCTGCAAGCTCGGCTGGATGAATTTACTGAAAGGCGCGCGGTGGATATCGAGGTGCGTGTAAAATCCTTGAATGGTCCCGGCGGGCTGATCGATTCTTTGAGCGGTGCCAACGCAGCCGCACCAATGGCGCTTCCTGATCTGGTCCTGCTGCCCCACGATCTTCTGGAGACGGCTGCGCTTAAAGGCCTGCTGATCCCGATGGATGAGATGATCAACCCGCTGGAGGAGTCTGACTGGTACGATTACGCCCGGCAGCTGGCGATTGTACAGAACAGCACCTTCGGGCTGCCCTTCGCCGGTGATGCCTTGCTCCTGCTCTACCGTCCGGCAGCGATTGCCGCTCCACCGCATGACTGGACCTCAGCCCTGGAAACTGCCGCACCTATGATCTTCCCTGCTGCAGAAGAGCAAGCCTCTTTTACCCTGGCCCAATACCTGGTCGCAGGCGGGCAGCTCGTGGATGAAGAGGGACGCCCAATGCTGGACGCTGATACCCTGACCCGGGTACTCACCTTCTTCCTGGATGGCAATACTGCCGGTCTAATGCCCACCTGGCTTACTGAATTGACCACCGACGAGGAATCAATAAAGGCATACAGTGAAAACAGCGGTGATATGGCCATCACCTGGACTTCCCGCTACCTTAATGAACTACCGGTTGACTCTGCCGCTGATTCTTTACCTACCCCAAACGGCAGCCTGGACACGTTAGCCCACGGTTGGGTTTGGGCGCTTTCCAATCCACAGGTTCAGCGCCACCCACTCAGTGTTGAACTGGCTGAATTTCTCACCCAGGGCGAATTTCTAGCCAAGTGGTCCCCCGCTGCCGGCCTGCTACCCTCGCGTTCATCCGCCCTCACAGGCTGGTTCGACACCACCACACGCAACCTGATAGGTCGTATCGTCCTGTCGGCAAATATTGTCTCCCCAGCCGATGTGCTGACTGTCATCAATCCTGCTCTTAAACAGGCCACAATAGATGTACTCAGGGATCAGGTTGACCCGGCAACAGCTGCACAGAACGCAGCAGAACAGGTTTCCGGCCAATAAAAAACTCGCTTGACGTACCGCAAATGCGATGTTATCATGCGGCCGAATGTATGTTGCCCTGAGAA
>CBFCYQ010000270.1:0-3875 GCA_965602205.1 uncultured bacterium
ATTCCATCGGGCCCGGCTCCGATTTGCATCGAAGAGGCCAATGCGAACGGAGACGTACTCGAAAAGGCGAACATTTCGGACGTGAGCTATATGCTGGCCTGGCTGTTCGGTATTCCGAGCGGTCCGGCGCCTCCGGCCTGTCCGTAATCCGAAGCTTATGAGCGTCCGGTCTTATTCCGAGACCGGCTCGTAATAATCAGGCGGGTTTGTTATTGACAGCAAGCCCGCCTTACTTATTGTTGGTTTATGGAAACCGGCACGGCGACGTTACGGGCGCCGGCACGCCATGGAAAATAAACATGAAAGCTAGATCACAGGCCGCCGGGCAAGAAAGACGGAAGGTTCGACTCACTTTTCACACCGTCACCAAGGATAGGTGGAAGGACTTTGAGAGACTTTTCGGGGATAAGGGTGCCTGCGGGGGCTGCTGGTGTATGTGGTGGCGCCTGGCCAAACGGCAGTTTGAGGCCCAGAAGGGCGCCCAGAACAAGAAAGCCATGAAAGCGATTATCGACTCCGGGGAAATCCCGGGTCTTCTAGCCTATGCCGACCGGGAGCCGGTGGCCTGGTGCTCGGTTGCCCCGCGGGACGTCTTTCCCCGGCTGGACAGCGCCCGCACCCTGAAGCGTATTGATGATCGGCCGGTCTGGTCAGTGGTATGTTTTTACATTGCCCCCGGTTATCGCCGTGCGGGCGTTTCAGGGCAACTCCTCGAAGCGGCTGTCGCCCATGTCAAAAAACACGGCGGCACAATTGTGGAAGGTTACCCGTTTGAGATCAAGAAAGGGGCGAAACCCCTGCCCGGCGCCTTTGTGTACGCGGGGCTGGTACCGGCCTTCAAGAAGGCCGGCTTCAAAGTGGCTCTTCGCCGCTCGGCCAGCCGCCCCATAATGCGGTATTATATCGAAAAGTGATCGGAGGGAGTCGCGAGGGCACGGCGACCAGGGATAAGGCGCCGCCCGGAGTGGACGGCGCCTACGTAACCAATTTGAGCGCGATGTTTCAGCTGCAGCCGCTGGTAGCGCCGCAGGTTTCACACTTGAGACAGGTGCCGTTGCGGACCATGGTGAACTGGCCGCACTCGCCGCACATGTCTCCTTCATAGCCTTTCAGTCGCGCGGTACGGATTTGTTCGTGGAGACGGAGTTCTCCCTCGCCCCCGACAGCTGCGGTCGTCGCTGCGACATACTTAAGCACCGCCGCCGGTTTCTGAGTTTTCTCTGTTGCAAGCGTCGATTCCAGCGGTTTACCATTGCCGTTTCCTCCTTGGTGTCCGTTGTCGCCCTCGGTGTCACCATTGCATCCGGGAGTCACGCCCACGGTCAGATGGTCGGTATGAATATCATCGAGCTTCCTGCTGGCCGTCGTGACCTGTCCGGTGATGGCCGGTGTGGCGGGTTCTTCATCTTCGAATTCGATTGTTTCCCCGCCGGGCATACCCACGGTATCACCGCGCAGGTCCTCCTCGGAGACGTGGGCCAGGTCCGTGCGACTGAGATAACTGATCGCCAGTTCGCGGAAAATATAATCAATAATCGAAGTGGCTCGTTTGATAGATTTGTTTCCGATAACGCCACCGTTGGGCTCGAAGCGACTGAAGAGAAAGGCCTCGACAAACTCTTCCAGGGGCACCCCGTGCTGGAGACCGAGAGATACCGCGATGGCAAAGCTGTTCATCAGGGACCGGAAGGCGGCGCCCTCGCGATGCATGTCGAGGAATATCTCGCCCAGGGTTCCGTCGGCGTATTCCCCGGTGCGCAAATACACTTTGTGCCCGCCGACAACGGCCTTCTGCGTATAACCGCCGCGCCGGTTGGGCATTTTGCGGCGTTTGGCCAGGTAACGGTAGACGACTTTCTGCGCCATGCGCCCCGCTACATCTTCGACGCTGAGTTGTTCCGGCCGGGTATCTTCATCCAGAATTGTCGAACTGAGCGGCTGGCTGAGTTTGGAACCGTCGCGGTAGATTGCGATAGCCTTGTTCATAGTCTCCCAGGAGAGCATGTAGGCTCTCTTGACATCGTCAATAGTCGCTTCGGCGGGCATATTGATGGTTTTTGAGATGGCGCCGGAAATGAAGGGCTGGGCCGCCGCCATCATGCGGATATGGGCTTCATACTTAATGAAGCGTTTGCCCTTTTTGCCGCATCTGTTGGCGCAGTCGAAGATAGCCAGGTGCTTTTCCTTCAGATGAGGCGCCCCCTCCAAAGTCATGGTTCCGCAGCAGTACTCGTTGGCCAATTCTATTTGCTCCCTGGTGAAACCTAACTCCCTCAGCAGATTGAAATCCCAGTCATCGATGGTATCGTCGGACAGGCCCAGGGTGTCCTTAAGGGTTTCTTCCCCCAGCGTGAACTTGTTGAAGGCAAAAGTAATATCGAAAACGTTTTCCAGCGATTTCTCTACTTTCTCCAGGTCATCTTCTCCAAAGCCCTTCGCCTGTAGCGATTCGTGGTTGATGTAGGGCGCCTGTTTGAGGGTCTTGTGGCCGGTGGCGTAGAGAATGATATCCTTGACCTCTTCTTCGGAGTAACCCAGACACCGCAGAGCGATCGGCACCGAGTTATTTATGATTTTGAAATAGCCGCCGCCGGCAAGTTTTTTGAATTTTACCAGGGCATAGTCGGGCTCAATACCGGTGGTATCGCAGTCCATGACTAACCCGATTGTCCCGGTGGGTGCGATGACGGTAACCTGGGCGTTACGGAAACCGTGGGCCTCACCCAGTTCCAGGGCATTGTCCCAGACCAGCCGGGCCGCATTGACAAGTTCTTCGTGAACATAGTTGGGGTTCAGCCCCGTGGGCTTAATTGTCAGGTCTTCATATTCGGCCTTGTCGGCGTTGTAGGCCGCCCGCCGGTGGTTTCTTACCACCCGCAACATATGACTGCGATTTCGGAAATACTCCGGAAACGGACCGAGTTCCCTGGCCATTTCAGCCGAGGTAACGCAGGCCTCGCCGGTGAGCAGGGCTGTCAGTGCCCCGCACCAGGCATGGGCCTCGGGGGAATCATAGGGAATTCCCAGACGCATCAGGACCGTCCCCAGGTTGGCGTAACCCAGGCCGAGAGTCCGGAAGTCGTAGCTTCGCTGCGCCACGGCCCGGGATGGGTACGATGCCATCAGCACCGATATTTCCAGGACCACCGTCCAGAGACGGATAGTGTGCAGATAGCCTTCGATATCGAACTTGCCGCCCTCGTCGAGAAACCTGACCAGGTTTATCGAGGCCAGGTTACAGGCGGTATCGTCAAGGAACATGTATTCCGAACAGGGGTTGGAAGCGTTGATGCGACCCGATTCGGGACAGGTGTGCCACTCGTTGATGGTGGTATCATATTGTACGCCGGGATCAGCGCAGGACCATGCCGAGTAGCAGATTTTCTCCCACAGTTCCTGAGCCGGAATCGACTGGCAGGTTTTCCCGTCGGTGCGCCGCACCAGGTCCCAATTTTCGCCGGCCTTCAACTTCTCATAGAAGGCGTTGGGAATGCGTACGGAGTTGTTGGAATTCTGGCCGGAGACGGTCAGGTAAGCTTCGCTGTCCCAGTTGGTATCGAGATCGATAAACTCGATATCGGTAACACCGACGGCGATCAGCTCCAACACTTTATTGATGTAGGCGGGGGGAACGGCAAATCGCCGGGCTGTTCCGAGGGCTATTTTGAGTTTTTTGTTTTTCTCGACATCGGTTTCCACAACGGCTTTTCCGGATTTATCCTTGAAGCAGGCCGCGTTCAGAATCTGGGTGAGTTGTTCCCGGATGACTCTGGAGCCGGTCACCAGCGCGGCCACCTTTTGCTCCTCAGCGACTTTCCAGTCGATGAATTCCATAATGTCCGGATGGTCGAGATCGAGACAGACCATCTTGGCGG
>CBFCYQ010000271.1:0-3867 GCA_965602205.1 uncultured bacterium
TTCTCAGCTTATGGCCTGATTTCTGACTGATGAGGAACCCGCAAGAGTAGTCCTTAAAGAAAAATGGAAGAAATGATGAAAGAACTAACCTTAAAACGGGCAAGCACTGACATCTGTCCTGGTATTAAAGATGGAATTGCCTTACTGAACCTGGCGCGGGGTTGGCTCAAACAAGGAAATGCGGTTGTCGCCATCGAACTCTTGAAATCAGCGAGAAACTCAGCGGAAGCCGGACGAAACCAGCAGTTGCGGGCACAGATTCTGAAAGAGACTGGCCGGGCTCTGATGATGCAGTCTGACTGGGAAAGCGCGGAATCCCACTACCTGGAAGCCCAGCAGGTCTTCCTCGACATCGAAGACCACAAGGGAGCTTCAGAGTGTGCTCGGAACCGGGCCAATATGTATTTCCAGAAAGGCCGGTTCGCCGACTCTGAAGAACTCTGCCGGCAGGCACTGGAATGGGCTTCCGTCGTCGGCGACTACGAACTGAGGGCAACAATACTGAACACGCTGGGAGCAATCAAGTCAGCAACGGGAGAGCTGAAAGAAGCGGTCAGAGTCTTCAAGCTCTGTTTGGCTGATTTTGAAAGTTCAGGCAACCGACTTCGACAGGGTTACGTGCTGTTGAATATCGGTCTGGCTCAGATAGAACTGTCCGAAAGCGATGAGGCCATTGCCAGCTTGAATCAGGCTCTGGCCATGGCGCTTGACGAAAAGGATTTGAGTCTGGTGGAGATCTGCTACCAGAACATATCCAAGGGCTACCTGGCCCAGAAAGAGACAAATCTGGCCAAATCGGTAATCGACACCGCACGGAAAATCCTTCCAGGCCTCAACTCCAAAGCCCTGGAGACCGAATTAAACCTGATAGATTGTCAGATAATGAGAACTATGGGTAATCTTTACGGTGCCCAGCAGTTGCTTGAGAAAACATACGATATGGCTGTCGACCATAAACTCCATGCCCTGCAGGCTGATGTTCTTTTTGAACAGGGTCTGCTGGAAAAACAGAGAGGCTGCCCTGAGATAGCTATGGCTAAACTCGATGCCGCCGCCGGTCAGTACAAGCTGATTGGTGCCGATAAAGGCTTTAAGCAGACGGTGCAGGCCCTCGAGAATCTCAAGAGGAGAAACAATGGCTGACATGCCCGACAAGTCCTTCCAGGGAGAATTCGGGTCCGACCCGTTCAGGAACCAGTTTTCCACCGAACCTGACTGGGCCAAGACCATTAACAATCTGATGTCGCTGGCGAAGGAGGCCAACAAGTCATTCGACTTCGACCGAGCCATTGACTATCTGCAGACTCTTGAAGAGATTTGGGATTCCAAGGGTCTGCCCGAATTCTCTCTGGATTTACGCTTTGAGCTGCATCAGGAAAAGGGAAAGGCTTTAGCCTCGCAAGGCAAACACGAGGAGGCCATCCAGGAATATCAGAAGATCCTCAAATTCTGTCGCGATTCCAGCCATCTGACAGTGAAATCCGAAACCTTTATGCAGGTGGGTCAGCTTCTGGCCAAGCAGGGAGACCACGACCGTGCTCTGGGATATCTGCAACGAGCCATCGGCGCCTACCGTCGACTCAAAGACCGGGCCGGTATTTGCAGGGCCCTGAGAAACCTCGGGGTTATTTACGTCGAACTGGGCGAGTTCGAAGAAGCCGAGATGAATTACGATGAGGCCATCCGTATCGCCGAGGAAATAGGCGAGCAAATGCTCTATGCTGACCTGGTCAACAATCTCGGCACAATCATGAATATGAAAGGCAACTGGAAAAAGGCCCTTGAGTTGTATCAGCAGTCCCTGCAGATATATGAAGCGCACAACGAAATCCGCAAGTCGGCCTATACCACGAACAACATTGCCATTACCCTCTCCGAACAGGGTATGAACGACGCGGCCTTCGACG
Source organism: uncultured bacterium (assembly GCA_965602205.1). Lineage (GTDB taxonomy): Bacteria > Zixibacteria > MSB-5A5 > GN15 > FEB-12 > DAOUUR01. Next base: position 1,908 of record CBFCYQ010000271.1, read on the forward strand.
ATTTCCGCAAGGCGCATGAGATTGCTACCAGCATCAAGGATGCCTCGCTTATTCTGATCGTCGATATCAATCTGGCCGATCTCTACCTCAAAAGGGGCGCGCTTAGTGCCGCCAGGGAGCACTGCCGTAAAGCCGAACAGTATCTTCTCGACGCCGGGCTGACCAACGGCCATCTGGTCGAGACCAAAAAAACGGCGGGGAAAATAGCTTACCATGAGAAAGACTATGATACGGCATTGAAGTACTTCAACGAAGCCCTTGACGTCAGCCGGCAGATCGGCACCCAGTACCTGGAGGCCGAGGTGCTCATGGAAAGGGGTGTGCTGTATCGGGCCACGGAGAGACATCTGGACGCGCTGACCGACCTGGAGTTGTCCTACCATGTCTACACCAGCCTCAAGGTCGAGGGTAAACGCGAACAAACCGAAAAGGTCATTCAGTCCATCGAGAAGTTGTACCTCGACATCTTCTACTCGATGGCGGAAGACGTCGACCAGAAAGACAAATATACCAAGGGTCACTCCGATCGCGTGGCCTCGCTGGCCCTGCTGCTCGCCCGAGAACTCGGCCTGCGCACTAACATGGTGAAGACAATTGTGGCCGCCGGCCTGTTGCACGATATCGGGAAGATACGGATTGACGATAAGGTGCTCAAGAAAGCCGGCAAACTGTCGGCGGACGAATTCCGGCATATTCAGAAGCACCCCGAACTGGGTGTCGAACTGCTGCGCGGCAAGGAATTCCCCTGGGACATAAAACCGCTGATTCTCCACCATCACGAACGGCTCAGTGGCGCCGGTTATCCGCTCGGACTGAAAGGTGAAGACATTCCCCTGGGTGCCAGGATAATCTGCGTGGCCGACGTTTTTGACGCTCTGACCTCGGACAGGGTCTACCGCTCGGCCTTCGACACCCGCAAGGCGTTGGACATAATGAACGAGGAATCCGGCACTACCTTCGACCCGGTACTCCTCAAGTGCTTCACCGGCATGGTTCTTGAAGGTAAAGCGGACATGGTTATCAACTCACGCACCCGCGACGACGAGATGTTCAGTATCTGGTCGCAGTGCATGCTGGACGCCGAAGAGTCGCCGGAAGCCGTGCCGGAGGAAGTTCACCAGTAAATCTCCCCGCAACTGCGAGCCGGGCGAATCTACAGCCAAAGCCGTGTATCGCAGACTGCCGCCGTCTGCCTGCAAGACACCGTCCTGCAAGCAGCTTTCTGTTTCCCGACTAACTGCTCCCCTCAGCCGGCAATCCTCGGCTTGACCAGTTTCAGCCGCACCAGGTAAAACAGCACCGGCACGATTATCAGCGTCAGGATTGTCGATGATACTAACCCGCCGACCATCGGCGCGGCGATACGCTGCATCACTTCCGAACCGGTACCGTGGCCCAACATGATCGGTAGAAGAGCGATAATAGTCGTCGCGACGGTCATAAGCTTTGGCCGTACACGTTCCACGGCCCCTTCGGTCACGGCCGCCTGCAAATCCTTGGGCGAACGCAGGCGTCCTTCGCGGCGGTAGCGCCCGACGGCTTCTTCGAGGTAGACCAGCATCACCACGCCGGTCTCCGCCGCCAGGCCGGCCAGGGCGATAAACCCGATATAGACCGCCGCCGACGAATTGAAACCGAACAGATAGAACAGCCAGATACCGCCGACCAGGGCAAACGGCAGCGACAGGATCACGATAAGACAATCAGTGAAGTTCTTGAAATGCAGATACAGCAGCAGGACGATCACAAACAGTGTCAGCGGTACGATCACGCGCAACTTCTCAGCGACGGCCTGCATGTTCTCATACTGACCGGACCAGACCAGGGAGTATCCATCCGGCAGGGTGACCTTGGAGGCGACGACGCTCTGTGCGGTGGAAACGTAACTACCGACATCGATGTTGTGCAGGTCGACATATACCCAGGCGGTGGGGCGGGCGTTTTCCGATTTGACCATAGC
>CBFCYQ010000272.1:0-3855 GCA_965602205.1 uncultured bacterium
TCAGGTCGTGGCGCCGCCGATACTCGAGTCAATGAAGAGATAAGGACGCCACTGCTCGGAGATTTCTCTGTCGCGCTGGATGAACATGATGTAGGAGGGGCGGGCCGGCCGTTTCAAAAGCTTCATATTGACCTGCTCCGGCGTCCGGTCGCCCTTGCGATTGTTGCATTTGGCACAGGCACACACCAGGTTGGTCCAGCTTTCTTTGCCGCCCATCGTCTTGGGAATGACATGGTCGACTGTCATCGGACCTCGTCGCGAACCGCAGTACTGGCACCGGTTGCCGTCACGAATGATAATGTTCTTCCGGGTCAGCATAATACTCTTGAAGGGAACTCTCCGGTACTGCCAGAGACGCACTACCGACGGCAGCGCATAACTGGTACTGACCGTCCGAATCCGCAGGCCGTCGGCGGGGGCAATCATTTCCGCTTTGCCGGAAAACAACAGAACGACCGCCCGTCTGGCCGAACAGATTGTCAACGGCTCATAGTTCTGGTTGAGCATCAGTACCCGCTTGTTGACAACCGTACCGTTCATAACTGCATCTCAAACCAGCCGGATATTGGCCCGATCTTGTCGAAGCAAACATGGCTTCCGGAACCACCGAGCCCATACCGACATTGGCTCAATCAAAGTAGTAACATCCGCTGTTCCGCCCGCGCTGAAAAACCGACGGACATCTCGCAGATTGTTGGTCGCCGGACTTGCCGCCCGGCTATATTAACGTGAAAGTTAATCAAATTGGCTCGACTGTCAACAGGTTTTTGGTCGAGGGCGCCCCTTGCCAGCAGGGCTGTGCGCCGGGAACTCTTTCTCTGGTAATCAGATAGACATGTCGCTGGCCGCCGGCCACGGCGTTTCGAGACGCCGCCCTTCTCCCGGGCAATATGCCGTCAAATGGCCTGCCCGCCTAATCGTCCTCCTGCATGGCTTTGTCGATCTGGTATTTCTTGATCTTGTCGAAAAGAGTCGTGTAGTCAATCATCAGTATCTTGGCGGTCTTGCGCTTGTTGTTGCGGACCTGTTTGAGGACGCGAACAATCGCGGCTTTCTCGGCTTTCATCTGGGCGTGGGCCCCGATCTCTTTAAGGCCCGCTCCTTCGCGAAGCTGAATCTCGTCGGTGCGCTGCAGGCGGATGGCCAGATGGTCCGGCGTGATTTTCTTGCCCTCGGCCAGAATCACGGCCCGTTCGACGGTGTTCTCCAGCTCGCGCACGTTGCCCGGCCAATGGTACTTCTGAAGCAGGTTGATGGCCTCTCGCGAAAGCGACTTGGGCGGCTTCTTCATTTCGCGACGGTACTTGTCGATGAAATAGTCGGCCAGCTCTTTGACGTCATCCGGCCTCTCGCGCAACGGCGGTATCTGTATCGGAAAAACCGACAGCCGGTAAAACAGGTCTTCGCGGAATCGCTTGCCCCGGATAAGCTCATTCAAGTCCTTGTTGGTGGCGGCAATCACCCGCACGTCGACATCGACCGTCTTGGTGCCGCCCAGACGTTCAAAGTTCTTTTGCTGCAGCACCCGCAGTAACTTCGCCTGCACGGCAATGTCCATATCACCGATCTCGTCCAGGAAAATCGTGCCACCATGGGCGATTTCAAACTTGCCCATCTTGCGCGCGTGGGCGCCCGTGAACGCCCCCTTCTCCGAACCGAACAGCTCATTCTCCAGAAGCTCCCGGGGAATGGCGGCGCAGTTGATGGTTATGTAGGGTTTGTCTTTGCGTAGCGAAAGCGAATGGATCGCCTTGGCAAAAAGCTCCTTGCCCGTGCCCGATTCTCCCTGCAGCAGAACCGAGGCATCGGAACCCGCGACCTTCTGGATCAGGCCGCATATTTCCATCATTTTCTCGTTCTTGCCGATAATGTTCTCGAAACCGTGACCGGCCATAAGCTCCTGCCGAAGCAGCGAATTCTCGGCCAGCATACGCCGGTTCTCGAGCGCCCGGTTGACCAGCACGCAGAGATGCTCGGTATCGAACGGCTTTGTGATAAAATCGTAGGCGCCTTTTTTCATGGCCGACACGGCATCTTCAATCGTGCCGTAGGCCGTCATCACAATAACCGAGGTGTCGCTGTCATTCTCCTTGACCCCGGTGAGAACCTCCAGGCCATCGATCTCGGGCATCTTCAAATCGGTCAGGACCAGGTCATAAGATTTGTTATGGACCAAATCGAGAGCCTTACGACCGTTCTCGGCCGAATCCACCCGGTGACCTTCCTCAAGCAGGGTCTCGGTCAGCATATTGCGCATGGAATCCTTGTCGTCGACGACGAGAATATTCGGCATGTTTACTCCTTGGGCTTTCTCTACCTTCCTTGCCTGACTCGTGCAGGTTTCTTAAGGTATATCGGCGCGAAACAGCCGTAGTATAGGAATCGTCCTGCGCAAATATTGACCAGCCCCGGTGCTTCATTCGGGGAACCGATGAATACCGCCCGGGCAGGCTTTCGAGACCGGCTTATCGAAGGATTGTCGACATTTAGGTCGCCGTCCGACTAGTTCACCAGTAGTGCCCGCCTGAAAGTGCTGTCGCAGGCTCTCACGCTGAGGAAGTAGACGCCGGACGCAAAACCTTCCGAAGCAAGACTCGCCGGATTTATGGTGAACTTATAGTAGCCCCGGCCGAGGTTCCTGGCCAGCAACGGCCGCAAGACATTGCCCCTGGAATCGAGCAGATTTATCGAGGCGAAACAACTGTCCGACCCAACCCGGAACCAGCCGGACTGGGGCGCCGTGCTGAGAAGTTTTGTGCCGTCCCTGACATAAATGGAATCAATCCGCGCCGCGCTGATCAGGGTGAACAGGGAATCGGACATCATTATCGACGGCTCCACCCACACCAGGTCATAATAACCCCCGTGCGGCACTTCGGGTTGATTGTACACCACCGGCCGCTTGGCGCAGCCCACGATCAGTAACAGGAGAACACTCGCCAGAATTTTTCTCATCGCCGGTACCAGATCGACACTGCCCGAACATACTCACCGGTTCTCAACCGCACCAGATATTGCCCGGAACCGATGGTCGAATCCGCCCGCATATCGAACACGTATCGGCCGCGGTTCATAAGCGAATCGTCAATAATCACCACGCGGTTGGTCGGTCCCCGCAACATATCCAGCGTCACCGGCACCGAGTCGCGCGTCAGTTCGAAGCCTATCACGGGCAAACTGTCCCCGGCGGGGGGGTAATAGAGACAGGCCGTCTCCCAGGATCGATAGACAGCCTTGAGGCGGCCTTCCCGCACACCCCCGCACTCATCCGTCACCCGTGAGACATAGTTCCCTTCCGGCACGAACTGCCCGGAATCGTCTCTCTTGTCCCAGTAGAAATTGTAGTATCCGAACGGCAGCATATCATCGAGCAGGTTTCTTACCACCCGCCCGGCACTGTCCAGGACCTCGACCGTAGTCCTACACTGGCTCTGTCGCTCCAGCGGGAACCAGATGCGGACATTCTCGGCCTCGACCGTGTCGACGGGCCGCCGGCTCAGTTGCTCGTAAGTCTGCCCGGTATAAACCAGCTTATCCGAGACCGTCACGCCGGCGTTACAGCAGGCACCGGCCAACAGCACAAGGCACAAAACACAAATTCGAATCATCATACCAGTAACAATTATACAAGCCTGTGCCCCGCGCAACCCAAAAATCAAAAAAACCCCGACCTGAGATAGCCGGGCTTCTCGTTCCAAGTCATTGCGAGTTCGCTGCAGGCGGACGTGGCAATCTCACCGCGTCTCGTCTTCAAAAAAGGTGACGAGGTCACCATTCCCGCGCAGGCGGGAATCCATCTCTCTCCTCGTGGGTGCCCCACCGCTTGCGGTGGGTTCCTGACGTGGCAATCTCCCT
>CBFCYQ010000273.1:0-3818 GCA_965602205.1 uncultured bacterium
GAAAAACGACTTGCCCATCTTGCGTTTGAGCATAATCCGTCCGGCCAGTCGTACAACCGTTTCTTTTTCCGCCAGGTCGTCAAAGGCGCTTAGCGCCTCGCTTACGACGTGAGTGCGCTCGTAACGATAAGGATAGGGGTCAATACCGGCTTTGCGCATCTCGGCGACTTTGGCCCGGCGGACTTTGATAAGATCCGTAAGGGGTATCTGTACCGCTGCTTCCTGCTTCCGGTCGTCGTCTTTCTTGTTGTGTGTCGGCTCCGACATACTGTCCAATCCGATCCTTCCTATTTCTTGTTGCTGTGGCCGAATCTTTTGTCAAAGGCCTTTTTTACCGGATGCGGGACCAGTCCTTTCACATCGCCGCCGTGGCGGGCCACCTCCTTGACCATGGTCGAAGACAGGTATACCCACGAAAGCGCCGGCATCAGGAAGACCGTTTCCACCTGCCGCGCGATTTTCCGGTTCATCAGGGCCATCTGGAATTCGAATTCGAAGTCTGATACAGCGCGGAGCCCGCGAATAATGGCGGATGCTTTCATCTCCACCGCCAGGTCGGCCAGAAGACCGTCAAAGCCGACGACCCTCACTTTCGCCAGGTGGGGTTTCCTCTTGAGGCTTTTCGTCATCAACTCGAGACGTTCCTCGAAGTCGAAGAAGGGGCTTTTGCCGGCGTTTCCGGACACCGCCACTATCAACTCGTCAAAGATAGCGTTTGCTCGTTCGATCAAGGAGAGATGGCCGTTGGTGACCGGGTCGAATGTCCCAGGATAAATAGCTCTGGTTTTTAGCCTTTTTGTCGACACATCAACTCACCGGTAAGAGGTTACATCACACAATCGGCTAAAGATAGGCAGGAACTACAGGCGAGGCAAGGCTATTTAACCGCCAGGCCCAGGGCGACTATGTATTTGTCGAACGGAATTTCCGCCGGTGCCGCCGAGTCAGAGAAGAAAGCGGGATTGGCTTGCGGCGCGGTGACCTCGACTGAGAAAAAACCCGACACGGTCTCGCTCACCTTCGCGTTCGGGCAGTTGCCGCTCAAAAGCAGACTCGACAACGGCAGCGTCATACCCTGCTCGAAAAACGAGGCCAGCTTGAAATTGACGATGGTCTTGAATTCCACCGCCATTCGCTTGATATCGGCATCATCCTCCAGGTTGAACTTGTCCAACTCCAGGTGCGCCAGCCCGACAATACTGTTCCGGTACACAAAGCACACCGACAGCAGGCCGTCACCGAAATCGGCCAGGCAGACCAGGTCGCCTTTTTCCCTCTGGCAGAATTCGAGATACCCCCGGCCCAGCGCCGCCGCCCGCACACGCCAGAGGTCGTCCCCGACAGCATCGGCGTCAAAGCCGTAACGGTCGTGCACGATGGTGTCGAAGACGCTTTTGCGGAGAATGACACCCAGGTAGCGATGGGGTTGGCCGGTGTAAATGGAATCAAAAAGAAACTCGGCTTCGTCCTCCAGAAGCGACTGCACCATCTCGAAACGAACCTTGACCTCGACGTTCTCAACCTCGTCAGCCGGGAGAGTGATGTTCTTGATGGTGACTTCGCCATCCGGCACGGCAAAAGCGAGATCGCCATCGGCGAGAAGATGATGTCCTTTAAGGTGAGCCTCGTCGAACTGGGCCAGCGCCGCCACTTCCGGGCGGCCGGCATGCTGCTCGACCCGGGCGATGTAGATCAGTTCCCCCCGGCGGTCCAGCCCGATGCGAGTGGCGGTCTCGGTCACCATTTGCGGATTTTGAGATAGGGTTTGATTTGTTCGTAGAGTTTCGGCCCGATGCCCTTGACGTCGGTGATATCGACCTCCCGTTCGAAACGACAGTCCCGGCGATACGCGACAATCCGCTCGGCCAGCACCGGCCCGATACCGGGCAAAAGCTCCAGCGAATCTATCGGGGAGGTATTGGGGTCCAGCACGAAGGTGCCGGTGAACTGCTGGTTGTCTTCGCCCACAAGAACCCTCAGCGGCGGGGCGGCCTCGGCCGTGTGAACATAGGCCCGCACAAACAGGTAGACGGCCGTAACCACGGCCAACGCCGTGAGCACAGCCAGGAATTTCAGTTGTCGTCGTGTGAAATCGAAATAACGGTTCATTTATGCTGCCGGTGTTAGCGTCAGGTTTGGACTAATATATACTGCGAGCGGAAAAAGGCAAGAGGGGCCATATGCGGTGATTCTCCCCGAAAGCTAGAACGCCGCCCGTCAAATCAAACGATACCCAAAAAACGCAAGCGGAGTCGGGGGGCGGTGTCCAGTATCTTCGAAAAGATCCCCCAACCGGTCCCCGCACGACTCCGCCTACAATCGTGGTGTAGTTCAGACACGTGTCCAAACCTCGGAGGATCAACAGCTCACCGACCGGGGATCGAAACCGGGGGATAAGACCCATAGCCGACAGCCATCAGGTACCACGAAACACCTTACGCGCTATTAATATAGGAAATCGCACTGCCAGATTCTGGCAGTGCGACTTTAAAAAAAAACACTAATTTGTGCCGGGCCCGCCACACAAATCATTTTGAGACAATCAGGTAAGCGGAGAAAAGATATCGTTTTTAACCTGTTAATCGGCTTGAGCGCCATCCGCAAGAGGGCAATGGGCGAGGTCCGCATCGCAGGAATTGACCGATCGGCCAAATAAAAAAAGACGGCAGACTCTTGTCTGCCGTCTTCTATTGGAACTGTTTTTCGCACTACGCTACGGCCCTGCTTGTCTTTTATACTTCTCAGATGAACCCGGGTTCCGTTTTTCTCGTGATATTCGCAGTTTTTTTTCGCTGTACCCGAACTGGCACAATTTGCTTTGATTACGTCTTAAGTCTATGCGGGATAGCCTGGTTCGCTGTTTCGGGGCGCAATGGCTGACATTCTCGCGGCTCACTCGCATGGCAAAATAGCACGGTTCCGGGTTTTTCGATCGCACGACCGATACCCGAACCTGGTGCAAGCGCACTGTCGTCAGCGTGTATATTGTCTTTTTCAGGCTGAAGTTGCCCAACCCTTAAGCATCTGAGCAGTGGCAATGACCCTCAACGAGAGAAATGCGAAATACCTGCTCTACCTGTTGATCGTCCTGATTGCGGTCGGCGGCTTTGTTTTTTGGCAGACAAATTTGACTGCCGATCCGCCGCTGTATTTCTCCGGGTCCGGCCAATCGCTGTCGACCGACCCTTACCTGTACAGCCATCACGCCCGAAACAAGATCATTTTCGGTGAATGGGACCCCTTGGATAATCCCTGGTGGATCATATTCGAAAAGTCACTCGTGTCCTACAGCAGTTATCTCTGGTTCCTGCTGACAGAACCCTCTCAGCAGGAATCGAACCGGGTGGGGGTGATTTTGTGTTTCGGGGCGCTTTTGTTTTTTGCCCTGGGACTGGCCCGACACCATCGGGCATGGGTGGTCGCGGCCTTTGTGTTCTGCTATGTCGTGAACATTACCCTGCTCGTCTACGGTCGCCTGCCATACCTGGAGACGGGATTGATATTCCTGTCATCGGTCTTATTTTTCGTTTACACGCGCTGGGGCAGGCTCCCCGCCGGATTGATCATGTCCGGTGTTGCCCTGGCCCTCGCCATCACCATGGGCAAGCTCTACAGCGCCCTTCTCGTGCCGGTGCTGCTGCTGGCCGTTTTGTTGTCCCGGCGGCAGGCTCGCTGGCGGCATGCGGGTGTGGTTCTGGCGGCCACTGCGATATCCGGAATGGTTCTGATCTATCTTCTTTATCACGGCCATCTTGAACAGGCTTTCGGCTTTTTCGGCGAGCGAACCTATCCCCAGTACGGTTTCCCCGAAGGTCTGA
>CBFCYQ010000274.1:0-3812 GCA_965602205.1 uncultured bacterium
ACCACTACCCTGATTTCCATGACCGCTCTACCAGGTACAAGGTTCACACCGCCGCAGTGAATCCTGACCCGGGCAGGTCGCTAATACTCGGTTTTTTCGGACCGGAACAGGAGCTTGATCACTGCCGCACGGAAAACTCCTTCTTCCGGCTGGCCACACAATTTCGACACACTTCTGAATCTTTGTCACAATTGGCCCGCAAAGCACAGACTCAGTTGGCGTCCGGCCAACCCACGGTCATTGTAAACCGCTCCTCCGGCCGCATCATGGCCCTTAACGACGAAGCCGTGCAAATGCTGGGGCCGGGTGAGCCCAATCCCACTGACTGCGAATTCGGAGATATCAGAGACCGCTTTCTGCAACTCCGACCCGGCTCGAAACTCACCATGAAAAACCTCTCGGAAAAAGACCTGCACATCACGGCTGTCACTCTGGAAAGCAGAATCCAGCCGACTCCGCCGCTCAACATCAACCCGTTGTTTTTTAACGAGATACGGGATATGGGAGCCGACATCTCGGCCGCCGCCGGCTTGTTGGACAATATGCCCCGCGAAAGTTTGCCCGACGAAACACTGCGACCCGTGCGGGACATTCTGACTGCCGCCAACCGGCTCAAGGCCCGCCTGGCGCGACTGGATCTGCTCTTCAACTACGGCAGTTTCCCCGTACAGGCCGTATCGCTCTCAAGGGAGTTGAGTCAGGCGGTGAATGACTTCAATTCCGCCGGCGCCCATCACGCGGATATCGAGCCCGGCATCGAGAGTATTGATGCCACCACGCGCGCTCCTCTCTGGGCCTATCGCTTTCTCTTCGAAGCGATTCTGGCGGCCCAGACCTCCGATTCTCCCACTCCGTGCCGCACTCTCATAAGTTGCGACAAAACCGGCTCGCCGCAGCAGTGGTGCCTTTCTTTCCGGACCACCGCGTCGGACCCGTCCGCGACGGTGCGACCCAGCCGCGAATGGGGTGCCTACGCCGCCAAACTGGCCGAACACATGGGCGCCCGATTCACGCGCCCCGCGGTCGCAGAAGACAACAGCGTTGTCAGTTATCTCAAGGTCGAGAGGTTGCCATGAAACTAACTCTCAAAACTCGCCGTGAGGCGGCCGGGATTCTGGTTGTCACAACCGACCGCACGCTGGCCGACAGCATCACGACCGAACTGACCAAGACCGGCTATGCCGTAAAGACTATCGCATCGCTGGATGATGCCCTGAATATCCTCGAAAAAGATCAGACAGACGTCCTCCTGTTAGGCCGCACCACCATCGACAAATCCGACGCCGAGACCCTCGGAAGAATAAGGCAGTCTTCGGCCGCCACTGAAGTCATAATTCTGGGCGAACTGGACGATTCGCAGGCCGCCGATATTGCCCGGGGCGGTGCCTTTGATTCTCTGCCGGAGCCGATTTCGCCCCCACAATTACTGATGAAAATCGACAAGGCTCTGGAGCACAGGAAAATGAAACAGGAGTTGAACCTTCTGCGCCAGCACGTCGCGATGGCCTATGGGTTTGACAATATCATCGGGGAATCGCCTGCCGTCGAACAGCTCAAGGAAACCGCCCGCCGCATCGCCCCGACCGAAATACCCATCCTGATTACCGGTCAGGGCGGCACCGGCAAGGAGCTTCTGGCACGTACTATCCACCATCACTCTAACCGGCGAAAAGAAAAACTCGTGATCGTCGACTGCGCCGCTATCCCCCGGTCGATGCTCGATGAAGAACTCTTTGGCGGTCGCAACGCCACCTCCGACATGGCCGGGACGGGCCTGCTAAAGGACGCTGACGGCGGGACCGTCTACTTGAAAAACGTCACCGAATTGCCCCTGACAACCCAGTCCCAGCTGTTGCGGCTGTTTCAGTACTCCGAGATCATCCCTATCGGAGCCAAAGCGCCTGTCAAAGTCGACCTGCGCACTATTGCCGCCTCGACCGCCGACATCAGCGCTGCCGTCGCCGCCGGCGCCTTTCGCAAGGACTTGTTCAACTACCTGAGTGTTATCACTCTCCACGTGCCGCCCCTGCAGGAACGGCAGGAAGATACCGAGTTGATTACCGAATACATCCTTCGGAAAATCGCCCGCGAGCAGAATCTGCCTTCATTCACCTGCACCCGCCACGCCATGGAACGGCTGCTCCGCTACGACTGGCCGGGAAACATCCGCGAACTGGAGAACATTCTTAAACGGGCCGTCGGCTTGTGCTCCGCCGGCCGGATCGAGGCCGAGGATATCATTTTCATTGGTTCCGCCGCAACGCCCAGGGCCGACACCCCACCGGCCGATACCGAATCCGGCTCCCGGCAGGGACTTCTGGCCGACAGCCAGCGAACGGTCATCGCCCGGGCCCTCGAGGACAACAACTGGAACTTCACCCTCACAGCGCAAAAACTGGGGATCGGCAGAACCACCCTGTGGCGAAAAGTCAAAAAGTATGACCTCCGCCGCGAATCTAAAGAGTTTACCGACGACCAGGAGGTGGTGCTCAAATGAAGAAAAAACTCATAACCGACCATCGGGGCGGCCTGGCCCGCGACGACACCCGTCCCAGCTACGATTTCTCCAGCATCATTAACCCGGAACGCAACATCTCCGAGATGTTCTTCGAACTTACCCGCTGCCTCGGGGAGAGATTCCACATAAACCGGGGTGTCCTGATTCTCAAGCGCGCCGGCACCAACGACCTCGCCGCCGTCTCCACCTGGAACAACGGCCGCGTCCGCGAAGGCCTCACTATCAGCCTTCCCAAGGTTTCGTCGCTGTTTGAAAAAGTGGCCGAGGACGGCCGCGTTTACACCGAAGAATACTGTGGGGCGTTCAGCGGCAATTTCTTCGAGCAGAAACTCCTGCTCGATGATGACTCCCGTTCGTTTGTTCTGCATCCGTTGAAGTCCGACGGTGAGGTCATCGGTCTGCTCGGTTACTCCTCCGAGCAACCCACCGCTTTTGCTGTTTTCGAGGAAGGTGTTCTGGAGGATATCTCCAACAAGCTGGGCGGCATCATCGCCGCCAAAGTCTACCGGGACTTTTAGTCCCCGCCTCAGCTCCCCTTCGCACCCGACCGGATTCGCTCTTTGGCCCGGTTGTGCTCGGCGTTGGTCCGCGAGAAATAGTGCCCCCCGTTATTATCCGCCACAAAATAGTAATACTCCGTCTTGTCGGGATTCAGCGCCGCCTTGATCGAAGCCAGCCCCGGCGAGTTTATTGGTGTCGGCGGCAGACCGCGCCGCATGTATGTGTTGTATGGCGTGTCTTTCTTCAAATCTTTCCGGTACAGCGGACGCTCCAGCCCCCCCAGGCCGTAAATAACCGTCGGGTCGGCATCCAGTTTCATGCGCCGTTTCAAACGGTTCAGATAAACCGACGCTATTATCGTCCGTTCGGAATCGACTTTCGTTTCCGCCTCGACAATCGAGGCCAGGATAACAATCTCACGCCGGTTCAGTCCGAGCGGAGCCGAATCCGGCCAGATAGCGGCCGTCTGCAAGTGATACAACTCCACCATCTCGGTCACCACTGTCTCCGGCGACGAGCCCCACGGGAAGTAATATGTCTCCGGGTACAGATACCCCTCCAGGCCGGGCACGCCCAGCCCCGCCACCAAAGCCGAGTCGCGCTCCAGTGCCCGTACCGCCGCCGAATCAAACTCCATCGCCGAAGCCAGTATCGAAGCTGTCTTCCATATAGGCGTACCCTCGGGCACCGTGACTTTTATCTTCAGAAAATCCGCCCGGGCAAACCTGTCGAGCACCGTACGGCACGAGTTCTCCCCTGAAAAATCATACCGGCCGGGGGCCAGCTTACGGTC
>CBFCYQ010000275.1:0-3810 GCA_965602205.1 uncultured bacterium
ACGACATATTTACAGACCGGATATGTACGGCCCGCTGCCATGCGAGGGAGATATAGACGGCTACCAGGGTGGCACTCTTAGAGATGTGCTTTTCATGGTCGATTGCCTGTTTCTGCCGGCGCCGGGTCCCGGCTGCTGGCCTATCACGTGGGACTGCTGCCCCGCTCCCAGTGAGCCAATCGTGCCGGAGCACCATTCGGATATTTTCATTGAGGTCAACCGCAATTTCCTGTCGGCGGGAGACAGCGTGGCCGTTATGAGGGTCAGGTTCAGATGCGGCGTATGGTGGAGTTCCCTGGCGATGGGTTTAAGAATCCGGGTGGGTGATGATGTGCCGATATGCACCGGGTTCGGGTATATTCCTCCCTACGAGACTTTCTGGTTTGTCGACCTGACCGAGGAATCGCCTCCACAGGCGCCGGCAGGGCAAATCGCTGCCCCCGGTGTGGACTCGCTGAACGGTGAAGTGTTCGTATTGCCCTATTTCAGCAGCGGCAAGGCTCCGGGGACGGGGGAGGTGGCCCAGTATCTGATAAAAATCCCGCCTTCGGTCGAGGACCGAGAGATAACCGTGACCAAGATGTCGGAGCCGCACGCCGCGATGCTGGTAGAGACCCGGATCGAGTACTGGCCCGTCTGGGACTCCGATATCCGGTTCACGGATACCGACGGTGATGGTTTTTCGGATTTCTTCGATGTTTGCCCTTTCGTCTATGATCGTGATCAGGCCGATGCCGATGACGACGGCGTGGGGGACGCCTGTGACAATTGCTGGCGGATCGAAAATGGCGATCAGGCTGACACCGACGGTGACGGTATCGGTGACGTTTGCAACTTCGGCGGCGGTTGTTGCCTCGATGCGCGAGGTAATGCTAACGGTGACCTCGATGACAAGTGCAACGTTTCGGATGTAACTTATATTCTCGACTTCCTGTTCGGCATTCCGACCGGCCCGGATCCGGTATGCTGGGATGAAACCGACGTCAGCGTTAATGAGAAAGTCAATGTTTCCGACGTCACGTATCTTCTGGAATACTTGTTTGGCATTCCAACCGGTCCGGCGCCGCCAGCCTGTCCCTAGAGCGGGATTCGGAGGCGAATGCAACCGGTGGTCGTGCAACCGGGCCCGCTTACAGGCAATTGTCGAACAGATCCATGGTTGACATTAATAGCAGCGAACACCGGCCAGACAGTGGGGCACGGGTCTGAGGTCAGTCACTGCCGGTGGAGTAGATGATAAGCACGGCCAGAAAGACAAAAATGAGAAAGATCAGAAGGACAAAGAGTCTACTTCCGCCTGATCCTTCGCGATCGGGCTTTTTTTTTGAGGGAGCTTTTCGGAGTTGATAGGCGTCGATCTTCTCAAGCCATTCGTCCTCTTTGTTGAGGACCTCCGGCGTCTCGGCCGATACCGTCCATACGGCAATCTCTTCCCGCGAAGATTCGTTTGTCTCGAGGATTTCCAGCACCACCACGGTGACATTATCGGCACCGCCGCGGTCGTTAGCCATCTGGATAAGATTATCTACTATCTGGCGATTCTCGCTCCGGGATTTGTAAACTACCTGAAAGATGTCCTCGTCGTCGGCGAAACCGCACAGGCCGTCCGAGCATAGAAGAAATTTATCCCCTGGCTTGACTCTGATGGCGCGATAATCAACCTCGACATTTTCCCGGACCCCCAGGGCGCGCGTGATAACGTTTTTGCCGATCATGGAGGATGCCTCGTCCTCGGAGAAGGCCTGGTTGTTCTGCATTTCGGCAACCCACGAATGGTCCCGCGTGAGAGGCGTAAGTCGTGCATCGTCAATATGGTATGCCCGGCTGTCGCCGACGTGAGCAATCGACATAATGTCTTCTTCCAGAGCCAGGGCCACGATGGTGGTCCCCATTCCGGCGTGCGCCGCATCATTCATGGCCTTGTTATAGACGGCTCGATTTGCCAGGCGGACGGACTTGACCAGAAGATCACCTTTAAGCGGCAAGTCCCGGTCAAGTCCAAGGTCGGGATCTTTGGCAATCTCGTTCTGGAAATTGGCGAACACCTTATGAACCGTCTCGGCTGCCGACATCGATGCCACTTCGCCTGCCTGGTGCCCGCCCATGCCGTCGCAGACGGCAAAAACGGCACTGGTCTCATCAAGATGCATATAGTCCTCGTTGCCGGAGCGGACCAACCCCACATCGGTTTTCCCCACTACTGCGAACTTTAATGGCACCTTAGAACCTCGCTCTGATGAATACACGATGAGGCGAAACGGTAATTCGACCCGCCGCAATCAACATAAATTGAATATTGGTCATAACATTGGCCAAAACAATAAAAAAAAGCCCCGATAGGAGAATCGGGGCCGTTATTCACGATACCGGAGTCGTGGCCGGGCTACTTTAACAGGATCATCTTCCTGCTCTGGCTGGCCTTATCCGTAACCACGCGATAGAAATACACGCCACTGGCAAAGGATGATGCATCGTATTCAATCTGGTGCTCACCGGCCGGCAGGAGACCCAAATTGCGCACGTCAACGAACCGCCCGAGAATGTCAATAACTTCCAGCCGGACGGTCGTCTTGCCGGGTAGGGTAAAGGCAATGTTGGTAACCGGATTGAAGGGGTTGGGGTAGTTCTGTTCGAGTCGGAATCCCTGGGGCAGCAGCGCGAATATATCATCCGGGGCATCGGTCACTGACATATAAATTTTTACCGTGCCGTCAACCGTTTGAGCGGGATCAAGCTCAGAATAGACGGAGAATGTGACGGTATTTACCGTATCATCGGGATTCGAGACAAAGGCCGGCACCTCGATGTTAAACACCACTGAGACGACTTCTCCCTGGGCGGCGTAGACAAACGTATCCGGCAACACGGCGTTGAAATCGCTGTGAGAATTGACCGCGTTTACACTGTAAAGGTCCTTCAGACCGTCGGGGCTGTCGTTGCGGACACGTACGGTCAGTGTGACACTTTCACCGGGTGCGATAACCGTATCGCCGGGCATCTCTATCCCAAAAATGACCGAGGTCCCGATGGCCGCAAGCCGGACATTCTTGGGTTCCGAAGCCGGGTCCCAGGTGTTATCGCCAAAGACAATCGTGGCCGGCCGGTCATTAATCGTGAACGAGATGGCCTCGCCCAGGGTCGCACCGTCGTAGGGGGGAACAAGTCCCTGATCGTCGCCGTAAACCGGCATAAAACCATAAAGGCCGGCGGTGTGGACGGTCCAGGTTCCGCAATGGGCGCCATCGGGAGCAAAGGCATCTACGACGGATCCGACCGGCATTGGCTGGCCATTGAATGTCGAGAGTGAGTCGAAGAAATCCGTCCATTCATTGGGAAGCTGCTGGGCGTTGACGCCGAGAGTGACAACCAGGACAAGCCCTACGGCCAGAACTGCTTTTGGAATAATATTTCTCACAACTTTACCATTTTTGTTCCGGCCGACCGTAAACCCGGTCGGCCGGAAGTTAACCTTCTGAATTTCGCTTCAGGCTCTTATTTGAGCAGAGTCATTTTCTTGGTTTCGTTGTATTTATCGGCAGTCAACCGGTAGAAATAAATGCCCGAAGAGACGATTTCACCGGCTCTGTTTCTGCCGTTCCAAACGACCTCCGTCGTTCCGGACTGAGCCATGCCGTCGAAGGGCACCGCTACCAGTTTACCGAGAACGTTGAAAATCTCGATTTTGGCGATGCCGGTTGCCGGCAGGTTGAACGACATTGTGGTCGTCGGATTGAACGGGTTCGGGTAGTTCTGGCTGAGCGAGTAGCTCTGCGGCAGATTCTCGGTCGTTCAGCCCTTGGCGGTCAGACC
>CBFCYQ010000276.1:0-3797 GCA_965602205.1 uncultured bacterium
CTGTTACCCCTCACTTTCGTTCGGGGTTTAAGAACCGCTAATTCGCTCCGCTCATAAGCGGTTCTAAAAGCGGAGGAGGTAGGATTCGAACCCACGGTGCCTTGCGGCACAACGGTTTTCAAGACCGCCGCTTTCGACCACTCAGCCACTCCTCCGATACTAAATAAGCGTTTGGACGTGATCCGCCGTTCAAATTAGCCCCATTTCCAACCAAGTCAAGGCTTTTGTAAACCGCCAGGCTCTGGTCTGACTGGCTCCGGCTGAGATCAGGTCGGCCGCGACCTTTCGTGGCGGCGGCAGCCTGACGGTTTCTCCATTGGTCTGGCACTCTGAGACTTAGACACCGGCGCCCGCCGGGTTCGGGGTCATAAGGTACCGACCCAAATAAAGACACAAACGACCCTGTTTGGCCTCTCTGGCGAGTCTCGCCGCCGGGAATAGTGGACACATGGGCCGCCATCATAGCAAAACCTTGACACCGACGGGCTCGGACGACATATTATATATATAGGCATCTGGATAATCATCAGTGACAGGTCAATTCTGAGGGCACTGTGTCAGTACTTGTTAGCTGGCGCTCCAGCGGTCTTGCGTTTCGGCTTCAGATGTCTGCGTAGCCGTGTTCGTTGTTGCATTCTCCACCTCTTGGCCGTTCTGCACATTGCCTGCGCAGGCATCCGCGGGCGAACCGAGAATGCCCGTGAGTTTTTGACCCGAAGACGGGGGAGAAGAAAATGTGTCGAAGAATTTGTAGTGCAGTGTCTTCGCTGGTATTGACTCTGGCCCTGTTGACAACGGTTGCGGGTGTGCCTGCCGCTCAGGAATACGCGGAACCGCTGTCCCCGGTCGGGCAGAACCCATCTCCGCAGGTAATCGTCAATCTGGTTCAATGGCAAGCAGCCGATGGTGGCAATGACCACTGGTATGGTATCCTGGCGGAAGTCATGCCCTGGGTCGACGCCTATGAGACCGCCAAAGATCTCCAGCACGAGGGCCTGCCCGGATACCTCGCCACCATCGAGTCACCCGAAGAGAATGAGTTTATCTTCATGCAGGTTATAGCCGACCTGGTGCCGCCGACCTACTTCAACTACTTCTATGTCGGCGCCCGCGTCGGAGATGGTGGCTGGTACTGGTGCACGGCGGTTCCAGTCATTTACAGCAATTGGGCACCGGGCGAGCCGGACTATCATGCTCCCTACTGGAGGAAAGAGGCCGTCACGATGCTGCGCGAAACGGGCCAGTGGAAGTGTGTTTATCCCGATACGACTTTCAGTGAAATGCACCAGCAGTGGTCGATAGTCGAATTCAGTGAACCGGGACCGGTCTTCAGCATGGCTCAGTGGCGTATGGAAGACGGTGGCAATAATCACTGGTATGGCCTCCTGACGTGGCCCCTGCCGTTTGTAGATGCCGTCGAGGTTGCCCAAACGTACGAGTTTGGAGGAGTGACGGGCTACCTGGCTACGGTAACCTCCGGCCAGGAGAACCTGTTCATTTTCAGCAACGTTCTTGCCGGCAACGACCCGCCGACACATTCGGACCAGTTTTACATCGGCGGCAGTTACATTTCCGAGTCCTGGCAATGGTTAAACGGGGAGACCATGTCGTACTTCAACTGGGCCCTAGGTGAGCCGAATAACATGCCGGTCGAGACGGCAATGTCCATGTGGTACGAATCCGGGAAATGGAATAACGCGCATCCGGATGTTACGGATGGCTTTATTCACCAGTTCTGGTCGGTACTCGAGTTCGCAGAACTCGTTGTCAACAGAACGCGCTGGCCGGCGACTGAGGGTGGCAACGGTCACTCCTACGCAGTGATCGCGAAAAGAATGCCGTGGAATGAGGCGATGCTTGCCGCTCAGCAACTCTGGTATCACGGGTTGCCCGGTTACCTGGCAACCATCACCTCGCAGGCCGAAAACGACTTTATCGTGGAGAATATCTTGCCGGTGGACTTTCACCAGCCATCGGAGTCGGATCAGTTCTACCTCGGCGGCTGTTACGACGGTTCGCAATGGACCTGGTTGACAGGCGAACCCTTCTTGTTTGCACCCTGGGCCCCGGGTGAACCGGACAATCTTGCCGACGAAACCGCTCTTGCTTTGTGGGGGTACCACGAGGTTGACGACAATAGACCGCTGGGCTACTGGAATAACGTTATTCCCGATACAATAGATTATGCTGCATACCACCAGCAGTGGTCAGTTATAGAATGGCCGTGTTGTGAAGGGTACCGCGGCAACGCCAACGGTGATTACGATGACAAAGTGGGCATTTCCGACGTGTCATACCTCATGAGTTACTTATTCGGTATTCCCCCCGGATTGCCCCCACCGTGCCCGGAAGAAGCTAACGCCAACGGGGATGCCGATGAATCGATAAACATCTCCGACGTCACTTACCTGCTTGATTATCTGTTCGGCATTCCGGCCGGCCCTCTGCCCCCTCCCTGTCCATAGCGTCGCAGATCTGGAATGACTTGTTCCTGACGGCGGGATTGTTCGACGATTCCGCCCTCTTTTTTGCTTGAATTCCGCCCCCGCCTGCCTTTATTACCGGTGAAATTGTGTACAACAGGGGAGAGAATAACGCCACCCCGCGCGAGCGCGGCCCGGCCTGCCGTTCAAGGACTTACATGCCGGCCGGAGGCCGAGGCTGCGGCCGATGGAAAGTTGAGATATGAGCACCGTTGAAATAAAAGACTTCGATCAAAACCGCACCGATGAACTCCTGGCCTTTCTGACCCGCTGGAGCCCCGACCATCCCGAACTCGGCGAAGGTCCCATTATCAAATGGCAGAAATGCTACCGCTTCGTCGCCCTCCACGAAGACAAGATCGTCGGCTACATGGCCCAGATCCCCCACGAATTCAGGTACGGCGCAAAAAGCGGCCGGGGCGGCAGCGAGAAACTCGGCTGGGCCGTCACCCTGGTTCTGAACATGGACGACGACGCCGTCCGCAAACAGGCCGGGCGCGGTCTTTTGACCCGTTGCGAAAACAATCCCCCCTGGCAGTATTGCGGCGTGGGCATGGTGCCTGCTGTCGAGGAACCGTACAAACGGCGCGGCCATGCCATCCGCCGTGACTGCTCCATGATGTACACCCGCATCCTGAACCCGTCGAAGATGCTCAGGTATGTCGGCAAATCGCCGTTTCTGTCACCGGCTGCTGTCTTAGCCAACCTCTTTAACCCCGCTCCCACCCGGATAAAACACGGCTCCATGGAGAAAATCACTCAATTCAAGCCGGAATGGGATGAGAAGTGGGACAAGCTGCTTGCAGGACAATTCGAGTTGTACGGCATTCGCAACGCCGAGTTCCTGAACTATAAACTGGCACAACCCAACCGGGATTATCATGCCTGGACCCACGGCGACGGCGGTTATATCGTTATCCGTCATGCCACGCATCGCGTCCGGGACATGCACCTGGTCAAGGTCTGCGACCTGGTGGGAACGAAAAGGGCCCAGGCCGACCTCCTTACCAAAGCCGTCAGCCTGGCCCGCGACGTCAATGCTTACGGCATAGTCGCCATGGGATCAACGGAGATGAAGAAGACTTTCAAACAGGCCGGCCTGTACATCTCCAAACTTTATCCCATAGCCATGCCCCCGAGCATAACGGCCCGGATGCATATCTCGTTTTTTGACTCGGACCTTGACAACCTCTGGTAGGTGAGCAATAACATAGCGCTGGAGAAGCAGTTGCCCAAAGAAATCTTCGTCGTCATCGGCTGCGATACCGACCCGGATCGTGATTACTTCATCCCGGGTACACCTTCCGATACGCT
>CBFCYQ010000277.1:0-3776 GCA_965602205.1 uncultured bacterium
TTGCTGGTAATCGATCTGGATATCGCACATATCGGCGGGGATGCAGCCGCCGGACGGTCCACCCATTTGAACGGCTTTGAATTTCTTGTCGTTGATGATGCCGCCACAGATATCGAATATGATGGAGTTGATGGTTATACCCATAGGTACTTCCACCAGTCCCGTTCGGCGGACTTTACCCGCCATGGCGAACACTTTAGTCCCCTTGCTGTCGTCGGTACCGTGCGCGGCGTAGGCGGCCCCGCCGTTCAGGATGATCCAGGGCACGTTGGCGTAGGTTTCGACATTGTTGATATTGGTCGGTTTGGCCCACAGGCCGGACTGGGCGGGGAAGGGGGGTCGAAAACGCGGCATCCCGCGGCGGCCCTCGATGGAGGCGATGAGGGCGGTTTCCTCGCCGCACACGAAGGCGCCGGCACCCTCCTTGATTTTGATATCGAAGTTGAAGGCGGTGCCGAAGATATTTTGGCCGAGGAAATTATGTTTCTTGGCCTGGACGATGGCCTGTCGCAGCCGCGCCACGGCCTTGGGATACTCGGCCCGGCAGTAGATATATGCCTCGGCGGCGCCGATGGCGTACGCAGCGATAATCATCCCCTCCAAAACGGCATTAGGGTCGCCTTCGAGAATGGAGCGATCCATAAAAGCCCCGGGGTCGCCTTCATCGGCGTTGCAGATGATATACTTCGAATCACCGGGAGCCTGGCGGGTGAAGTTCCACTTCATGCCGGTGGGGAAGCCGCCCCCGCCGCGACCTTTGAGGCCGGAGGTGGTAACCTCGGCGATGATTTGTTCCGGGGTCATTTCGGTGAGGGCCGTGCGAGCGGCTTTGTATCCGTCGCGCTCGATATATTCCTCGATAGAGCCGGGGTCGATAATGCCGCAGTTGCGCAGGACAATACGGGTCTGGTTCTCGAAAAAGCCAGGCTCGCGACCTTCGCCCCGAACGAGCCATTCGTCAATGCCGGAATTATTCAGGATGTCCTCTTCGACGATGCGCCCGACGCGTTCGGGCGTTACTTCGCCGTAGAGATGACCCTCGCCGTTGCCGTTGCCGACCTCGACCAGCACTTCCCGGTAGCACATGCCGATGCACCCGGTCTCCTGGAGGACAAAGGCCTGCGGGTGTTCTTTCAACTGGTCCTGAAACGCCTGATAGACTTTTTCACCGCCGGCCGATATGCCGCAAGTACCCAGGCCTACTTTTACCGTCTTCATAAGCTGACCTTAATCTCCCGCCTCGGCTTTGGCTTCCTGTTTGGCGCGATGCTTATACGTTCGCAGAATCTTGCGCAGCTTGGCCGGAGTCAGTCGACCATAAGTTTCATCGTTAACTACAATGACCGGGGCCAGCGAGCAGCAGCCGATGCAGGCAACGGAAAGCATCGAAAAGCTGCCGTCGTCGGATGTCTCGTCGTAGTCGAGGTTCAACTCGTCGGTAATAGTGTCACCGATACCTCTGGCGCCGTTAACGTGGCAGGCCGTACCGTTGCACACCTTGATGACGTATTTGCCCAGGGGTTTCGTCCGAAACTGGGCGTAGAACGTGACCACCCCGTAAATCTCGGCGGCCGGAATGCCGGTTACGTGGCTTATGTAGTCGATGGCTTTTTCAGAAATGTAGCCGTAAGTGTCCTGGGCCGACTGGAGCAGAGGAATAAGGGCACCCGCCTGGCCGTCGTATTTCCAGAGGTCTACATTAAAAGGCTTGAAGCGATCTTCTACCGTGCCGGCCATTAGTCAACCTTTCAAATCCTATCCAGATAGATTATGCGGTCCTGCTTGAGGCGCAGGACACCGTCAAGCGGCCTGACCTGCTGGTTGAGAAACCTGTCGATCTCGTCGAAAGATTCACCCTGCGCGACCGCCACGCCGTCGAATTTACCCAGGCAGGGTGAACAAAAGGCAACGTTGTCGCTCTCGTCCAGAAACCGGCGAATTTGCTCTCTCTTGTTTCGCTCAGTCTCCATAAAGACGTAGCTGCGGAACAGTTCATCATTGCCGTCGGGGGCTGACTCATTGTCCCGGGTCACTTCACACAGGGACAGTTCGGTGACGCCGTCGAGCTTTTCGAGGTGGCGAGAGAGCTCCCTGGGGTTGCCGGTTGCCTTGACGACCAGACCATAGTAGCCGTCGACAGCGTCCCAATGAACGATCTGGTTGAATTCAGCCAGCGCCCGGGCGACGGTGAGGAGTTTATCTCTTCTGTCAAGTCGGATCAGCAGATAGAAGGCCACACTCATTTCGGTCCTTTCCGTGGCCTGCCGGGCAGGAAAGCAATATCGGATTGGAAATGTCTCGTTTTATCGCACATTGGGAAATCTTTCACAATACTTACCATAAAAAAAGCCATTTTACAATGACAAAACAACCTGATTGAACGCGTGTTAATTTAGTGGTCACTAACATATTTGTCAAATGGATTTGGCCCAAAACAGGTGTTTTTTCGGGCTGATCGTCTCAGAAACGGGGGGAAACTCTACTGTAATGTAAGGTAATGCCTTTGCTTAGTGGGCGAACAGAAATAGAGTCGGCAGGGGGCATTTTCAGCTTTCCGCGACGGGCCGCCGGTAGTTATCTTGGACTCAACAGACAGGAAACCAGAGGACTTGCTTAATTCAAAGACTGTCAAGAAGCTGGCCGCGGCGGCCGGGTTTGATCTTTGCGGGATAACCACACCCGAGATCATTCCGCAAGCGGCGGAACGCTTTGAACGCTGGCTGGAAAAGGGTTACCATGGCGACATGGCCTGGCTGGTGCGGACCAGGGATAAGCGGCTTGATCCGAAGAAACTGCTCTCCACGACGCGGTCGATAATCATGCTGGGGTTGAATTATTACCAGCCCGACGGCGGCGAGATACCGGCGGGTTGCGGCCGGGTTTCGAAATACGCAAGGGGGAAAGATTATCACAAGGTGGCGGCGGTCAAGATAAAGAATCTTATCTACAAGCTCAGCGAAGCGACAGCACCCAGTGACCGGCACGATTTCTACTGGTATGTCGATTACGGCGCCGTGCTGGAGCGCGAATACGCCGAGCGGGCCGGGCTGGGGTTTATCGGGAAAAACGGCATGCTGATTAACCGGCGGTTCGGTTCGTGGATATTTCTTGCGGAAATCGTCACGAGTGTCGAACTCGAGCCGGACGACCCTGTTGCTATCAATCACGGTGAGTGCGGCACGTGCCGCCGATGTATCGAGGCCTGTCCGACCGGGGCTATCGTGGCTGACCGGGAAATTGATTCAAGGAAGTGTATCTCGTATTTGACAGTCGAACGGCCGGCGGAAATCCCCGAAGTGTTGGCGCGGCAGGTGGACAGCCTTATTTTTGGGTGTGATATCTGTCAGGATGTCTGCCCACACAACGGCCGGGCGCAGCCGACCGGGCACAGGGAGTTCGAATATCGCAAGGGAGTTGGGGAGTTTCTCGACTGTGCGGAGGTATTGAAGCTCGAAACGAGGGAGGAGTTTTTGAAGTTTACGGCGGGAACAGCGCTGACACGACCGGGGCTGGAGAACCTGCAGCGTAATACGCGGATTGTGTTGGAGAACCGGAACCGGCGGGGCCGGTCTTAGAATTGGGTTGCCAGGCCGTGAGCTTGTATTTAAATTCGAGATATGTCAAAAATAGCGCCTTCGGTACTGGCGGCCGATTTTGCCCGTCTGGAAGAAGAGATCAAAGACGCCGACCGCCTCGGTGTCGACATGTTCCATCTCGACATCATGGACGGTCACTTCGTTCCGAACATCTCCTACGGTCCGGGAATCGTGAGGACC
>CBFCYQ010000278.1:0-3741 GCA_965602205.1 uncultured bacterium
CCCGAAAACCTGGCTCGAAGATGCCGAGTGGCATCATCTTGAAGATTACTGATCCCGCGACGGACAGAGTCAGAACAGAAAGGCCCGCGACAGCGTTATGCCGCGGGCCTTTCTGCGTTTGGCCGGATGCTGGCCGGCACGGGCCTCTCGCTCACGAAGGCGTCAGGTCCACCTGCTTGTTCAGGCTGTTGACCTCCGTTGCGTTGAGACGGCGCCATTTGCCGGGGCGCAGTCCGCGGCAGGTGATACCCGCAAACTCCACTCGAAATAACTGCTTGACCGGCTTGCCCACACTCTTACAAAGCTGCTTGACCTCGCGTTTGCGCCCCTCCGTGAGCACCAGGCGGATGCGCGTCGTGCTTCTCTCATATCCCAGAATATCCACCCTGGCGCGGCCGATCGCGCCGTCTTCCAGCTTCACGCCTTTTTCTATCTCTTCCTTGTCGGCCCACTCAAACCGACCGACAATCCGCGCCTCGTAGACTTTCTCCACCTGGTACCGAGGGTGAGCCAGGCGGTAAGCCAGGTCCCCGTCATTGGTCAGCACCAGCACCCCCCCGGTGTCATAGTCAAGCCGCCCTACCGGGTAGACACGATGGCCAAGATTCTTTAGTAATTGCAGCACCGTCCGACGGCGAAACGGGTCATGAAGGGTGGTCATGACGCGCCGGGGCTTGTTCATCACCACGTAAATCTTTTCCGAAACCGGTCGGATCTCGGTGCCGTCGACCTTGACAACATCCTTTTCATCGTCGATCACGACACCCAGTTTCTCAACGGTGAGATCGTTGACAGTGACTCGGGCTTCGTTGATCAGGGTTTCGGCTCCACGGCGCGAGGTCACCCCGCAGAGTGACAAATACTTGTTAATTCTTACTAAGGCCATCCCGTAAGCTGAAAACTTTGTGTATTATTGGCCGCCAATCTGTCAATAGTGCGGCTATTCCGGTTTCCTGGTCCCTTCCAGGCCGGCAGTTACACTCGAGTGCGCCTCGCCGTTGCCGTTGCCTTCGCCATTTCCCGGCTGGAAAGCTTCGCTGTCTCCAGCTGCCTCCTCTTCCTGGCCTGTCTCATCGTCCTCAGCCTCGTCGGTAGCCGTCGGAGAGGTCGCCGCCTCCGGAAGCGGGAAGCCGTCGGCAAAGTTCATCGCCTCCTGCCCGGGGCCCTCGGCCGCCCCGATAAGCTCTTCGATTTCCGACATCCGGGGTAGATCGTCCAGGCGATTCAGCCCGAAAAACTTCAAAAACTCGTCGGTCGTGCCGTAAACCAGCGGCCGTCCGACGCCCTCGGCCCGACCGGTGATGGTGATCATATTTTTTTCAAGCAGGTTATGCACCACGCCGTCGGAGGCCACCCCGCGAATGTGTTCGATGTCCGTTTTGGTGACAGGCTGACGGTAGGCAATTATCGCCAGTGTCTCCAGAGCCGCCCGCGTCAGGCGCATCTTGCGCCGCCGCGTAAAAAGCTCCTCCACGTATCCGGCGTATTCCGGCACAATATAGAACTGATACCCTCCGGCCAGTTCCCGAATACGATACGACGAGCCGGACTGGAGATACCGATGGTTCAACTCGGCCACGGCCCTGGCTATCGTGGACGGGGTCGTCCCGCCGGCCGCCTCGGCAATCCGCCTGGCCGGGATGGGTTCGGGAGAGGCCAGAATCAGGGCTTCTACAATCGAGTCTCTTGTTCCGGTATCCGACATCTGTTATACCACCTGTTCTTGCGGTTGCTGAACGTCCGCCGCTTCCGCCGCCCTCAGGGGCGATCCGAAAAACTCTCCCCGGTACACTCGCAGTTCGGCGAAGGGGACCGACTGCATCAACGTTATACGCTGCGTGCGCGCCAGTTCCAGCAACGCTATAAGAGTCACCACCGCAATGATCCGTCGAGGCATATCCGCAAATAACTCGGCGAATGTGGCAAACTCCCGCTCGTCCAAAAAACTCAGCACATACTTGATACGGTCTTCGACTGAGACTTCCTCGGTAACCACCTCGTGTACGGTCTCGTCCCGCTGCGACCGGAGCACATCTCGGAAAGCCGACAGCATATCAAAAAGACTTGTTCCCGCCTGCCAGTCGATTCTGACATCGGCTTTGGAAACCGGTGAGGGCGGGATATAGTTACGTTCCTCGATCAGGGCCTTTTCGCGCAGGATATCGCCTGCTTCCCGGTATTTCTTATACTCCATCAGGGCCAGGATCAACTCTTCGCGGGGATCGGGCTCGTCGGGGTTGTCCGCATCGCGGGGCAGCAGCAGCTTCACCTTAATCCTGATCAGTGTCGCCGCCATCAGAATGAACTCGCCGGCCACTTCCAGATTCAACTCCTGCATCATCTCGATATACTCGATATACTGCCGGGTGATCCTGGCAATCGGTATATCGTAAATGTCCACTTCCTCCTTTCTTATGAGGAAGAGCAGAAGGTCCAGCGGCCCATGAAAAACGCCCAGGTCTACTTTGTAATCGCTGTCCCTGTCAGTCGCAACGGCCTTCATCATTTGGCTGCCTTTCGATAATCTGTCTTCATGGCCCGCCGGACTTTATCCATTACACTCTGCGCCCGCTGGCGCGCCCGGTCAGCGCCCATCCTGAGCACGTCCCAGACATAGTCCGGCTTGGCCACCAGTTCCGCGCGCTTGTCCCGTATCGGTTCCAGGGCCGTGTTGAGGTTTTTCGCCAGACGCATCTTGCAATCGACACAGCCCAGCTCTCCGGTCTTGCAGGGCGGCATGATTTCCGCCTCCGCCTCCGGCGTGTATATACGATGCAAAAGATAAACCGGGCACTGTTCCGGTCGACCCGGGTCGCCCTTGCGGATCTTCTGGGGATCGGTGTAAAACGACTTGATGCGCTTCTCTGTATGCTCAGCGGTGAACGTCAGGCGCAAATCATTGTCGTACGACTTCGACATCTTGCGATTGTCCGAGCCAAGTATCAACGGTATTTCCGTGAAGAGCGCCTCGGGCTCGTTGAGAGTCTTCTTGTACAGATAGTTGAACCGCTTGGCCAGGTCGTTGGCCAGCCAGATATGTTTCGCCTGGTCCTTGCCCACCGGCACCTTGTGGGCGTTGTAGATGCAGATATCGGCCGCCTGCAGAACCGGGTAGCCAAGGAAACCGTAGGAATCCAGGGTGTCCTTCTTCTCCAGGTAAGTAGGCAGGCGCGTCAGCGTCGGGACTGATATGAGCATCGAGAAAATCAGGTGCAACTCGGCATGCTCCTTGACCTCTGACTGCACGAAGATGGCGCACTTTTCCGGGTCCAGACCGCCGGCCAAAAAATCGACCGCCACCTGGAAGATGCTCTCCTTGAGTTCATCGGTCTTGTCATATTCGGCCGTCAGGGCATGCCAATCGACGATACAACAGTACATCCAGTACTCATCCTGCAGCCTTACCCAGTTTCGCAAGGCACCTTCAAGATTGCCGACATGCAGTGCCCCCGTCGGTTGCATGCCGGAAAGAATCGTCTCTTTTTTGGCCGGTTTCCCGGCCTCTTTTACCTGAGCGGCCTTTTGCTTGTCGTTCATATGCCTACACTATGTTTCGTCAAGTTCCGAGTCTACCTACAAACTATTTTAAAATCAATTAAAAACTTTCCGCCAACCCCATGAATCACAACTCATAATCAGAAGGCTAGCTGCTGCGTTTGACGGGAATGTAACCGAGGGTCAGACCATCAGGTCGTGGCGCCGCCGATACTCGAGTCAATGAAGAGATAAGGACGCCACTGC
>CBFCYQ010000279.1:0-3711 GCA_965602205.1 uncultured bacterium
ATTGATTTTATATGCCGGTATCGACGGGCGATCTCCTTGCGCTTCTGACGGCTGTTCAGATAAAGAAGCGAGAGCAGCAGGACAACTACCAGAGCGGCCGATATGCCGATCATCTGCCGGTCAAACCGCTTCTGTATCGAGTAGTAACCGTCCAGGGACACCCCCACGCGCAACAGGCCGAAGGGAAACTCTGCCGATGAGAAGGGCCGCACCAGCTCCAGCACGTTCTTGTCCTGGACGGGATGCACCCGGTGGGTGATAGTGTCGCTCTCGAGGGCGGCGGCGAGAAAGGGGTCGGATTCGATAGCCAGCACTTCCCCGGTCTTGCGCGATGAGAAAACAATACCTTCGGTAGTCTGATACATGATGTATTCCACGCCCTGCTCTCGAGACATGCTCTGGGCCAGAAAGCCTATCTGGGTTTGCTCCAGCGCCTCCGTGTAGTAGAGGGCGTCGGCCACCACCAGGGTCACCCGGTCGAACTGGTTCGAGATTTCAAGGTAATAGTGTATCGTCTGATCGGGCGTGGCTCCCTCGTCAAGAAGCAGGATGTAATTGTTTTCCGGTTCGCCGATCAACTGCCTGACCTCCTCGAGAACATATTCGGGAAGGCCGGGTACGGGCATCCTGACCGAGGCTCCGGCCAACAGGTTGGAATCGGCCCCGAACACGTAAAGGCCGTACAGGTTATGGCTTGTAGCTACTTCGCCAAGTAGCTGGTCCGTCAGATCAGTTGCCTTCGGTGCGGCCAACGCCACCGCTATTTCGCTGTATCTCTTATGAACGAGGTAATCAAAAAAGGTCTCCGAGACAATGGCGTTTTCGGCCGCTTGCGCCAGGGCTTCGGTAAACGCGGTCCCCTGAAGGACCAGCAATTCCATGCTGTCGGCGCGGCTCTCGCGGATCCCGATCCACGTCAGGACCAGGACAATCAGGATGATGACGGCAGCCGTCAGCGCCAGGAAGCGCTGATCGAATCCCGCCGGGGAGCTTTTGGAAAGTCTCGGCATAGGATGAAATTATCGGATCGCCGGAAGGCAGGCAATCAAAAAGTTAGGCTGTTTGCCCGGACGAGTGCCCCGCCCCCACCGGGCGTGCAACCTCACGACAGGCTTTTCTGCTGACTGGCAGTTCCACCGTGAAGACGGCTCCGCCGTCAAAGACGTAGGTGATACCGCCCTGGTGGGCATCTACTATTTTCCGACACGTGATCAGCCCAATCCCATGGCCTTTCTTTTTCGTCGTAAACCTCTTGCGGAACAACCAGTCGACTTTGTCGCGGACCACACCCGGACCGTTGTCCCGCACCTCCAGCCGGACAGCCGGCGGGTCGGCGCCCCCAATCAGCGACGTCGCGACCACGATCTCCCGGTCGTCGCGCTCGGTTTCGCTCAGGGCATCGGAAGCATTGTTCAGAAGGTTGACCAGCAATTGCTGCATTTCCCCGACGTCGACTTCCACCAGCGATAGATTCGTGGCCAGGCTGGTGGTAACGGCGATTTCATCGAATCGGTTCTGAGGCTTCAAGAAGGCCACCACGTTCTCGACCAACTGATTGATGTCGACCTGGTCGAAATGGACTTCTCCCATGTTGGCATCCATCAGCCCGTCGGTAAAACGGACGATTCTGTCAACAGTGGATTTCATCAGTTCGAGTTTTTGAGTGATTTTCCCCTGGTCGCCACGCTTCATCATGAGGGGCATCAGCTCGATGTTGCCGGAAAGAACTGCCAGGAAATTGTTTATTTCGTGCGCTATATCGCCCGCCATCTCCCCCCTGGTGTAGTAACGGTCGATGCGTATCATCATCTCCTGGTAACTTTGACTCTCGCTGATGTCCCTGATTATGTACAGGTGGGCAATGATCTCGTCATGGTCGCCTCTGACCGGGGATGAGACCAGGTAAGCCGGAAAGACGCTGCCGTCTTTCCGCTCACAGAGAACCTCGAACCCTCCCGATACGGATTCCGTCCGGTTGTCCTGAAAACCGTTAACTTGATGGTTAGCAAAAAGAATATCGAGATTGCGGTTGATTATTTCCTCGTGTTCATAGCCGAAGTCCTCCGAGGCCCTACGGTTAAACACCATGATCTTCCCCTCCGGCGAGGTCGAGACGACACAGGCCGGCGAGTTATTAATCAGAGTTGAAAAGAAACCCTGTGATTCCTGGAGCTGGCGATTCGTCGACTGCAACTGTTCGTTAGAGGCCTGTAATTGGCTGTGGTTTTCAAAAAGGGCTCTGGACATGTTATTGAAGGCGTCCGCGAGCTTCTTCAACTCGCCATCTCCTTTGGATTCAATCACGTAATACAGCTCGCCCTCGGCGGTTTTTTCGAAACCTTTCAAAAGCCTTTCCAGGGGGACCTTGAGTCGATTCGATATCAGGTAGATGGTCAAAAGAGAGACGAGGGTGAACCCTAAGAACAACAGCAGCAGTGCATACTGAAGGTGCGACCGTGATGATATGATAAAGTTATGGCTGACGATAGTCACAACAACGGCCGGGGTCGCCTCACGGTGGAGGAACCGATAGCCATAGATGAAACCCCTCGAAGAGTAATGCAGAGGGAAAAGAAACCTGTCCGGTTTTCTCATATCCATCTTCTGAAGCCGGTTATGGATAAGATCCAAAGCCTCACCGGCCGACCGGTCAGCCCCTGCGGCCTGTGCCGAATCATGATACTGCCAGGCCAGGTTCATGCGCTGCCCGGTCCCCTGGACATAAACACCGGCATAGACAAGATTGCCATCGCGGGACAGCACGCCCCGCAGTGACGCCTGCACCCCGACATCATCAAGAACGTCTCTGAGATCACCCGGATGAACGTCCAGGCTCTCGGCGACCTCTTCAGAGATGAATTGGACCCGGTCTTCTACGGCATGCAGATCCGAGTCAAGAACCACGTCCTCAGTAGGATAGAAGATTATCAGAGCGACGGCTGCAAAAACGAACAACATCTGGACTATGATTATGTTGCTCAGTCTTACCAGAAACCCCGGTCTGATATTCTTCATACAATACAATCCTACTATTAACTTATGGCGACTAATCTGTATATATCGGAAGATTCGACTGATTTTGAAGGAGATCGTACGGCGGCGGTAGGAAATAAAAAAAAGGGAGTGGTGGAGGGGGGAAGCCCGACTCTAACGTCAGGTGGCTGGAAGTCCAGCGCGCACCACTCCCGTTTCATCTACAATTTCTAACATGGACAAGCCTATCAGCCTATCCACAATACGTACCTAAGCAATGTTCGTGCCGGCGGTAGTCGGTGAAGTAATATGATATCTAATAGTAAGATAATCGATAAGGCCTTGATTGGCAAGCAGTAATCTGAACATGGCGGCCGCAGAATATGTGAAAATGCGCAACCACATGCAACCGTTTTCGGCCACAATTTCTGCGTCACCCTGACGACGGCTGGCAACAGGCGGCCGGTCCGACCGCCTCTTTTTCGATCCTGGTCGACAAGGAGCCCCCGACCGAGGCAACTTATTGTGCCAGTTTATCTTCAAGCTCCTCGAGACGCTTCTCCGCGGCCACCGCCGCCGTGGTCCCGTCGCCCACCGCATTTGTCACCTGGCGCACCAGTTGCGCCCTCACGTCGCCGCAGGCAAAAATGCCCGGAATCGACGTCTCCATTCTGGTGTCGGTGAGAATATATCCGCCCTCGTCCCGTTCCATGTCCTCACGCACTATTTCGGAGTTGG
>CBFCYQ010000280.1:0-3704 GCA_965602205.1 uncultured bacterium
CGTTTCAAGCCTCGTTTGCGAACTCTTCCAGAGAATCGGGCAGCCAGAATCGCTGCCTTAATAATAAGTTTGACAGCCGCATCAATAATATCTATATTTGGGGTCATGGCCTCTGCTTTTGGAGCTTAATCCGGGAATGAAAGTCAATTTAACGGAAGGATTATAGCATTTTGAGGCGAAAAAAACCGGCTGCAGCTCCAAAATCGTAAATGCTTATTTTTCAATGAGATGTGTGTGTTTTTGCGGGTCTCCCATTAACGCTTGACAAGCGCAAGATACAACAAACAACTGAAAACAATAGAACTCGCGTATGCATGGGTAAACCCCCTTTCGATCGTGCGTCGGACCCTATTTACACTGGATCACCAACCGTCTGTAGCGTGTCAGCGGCGGGGACCCGTTATCAGTATGAACCAGCAATATATGCAGCACCGTCCCTGAGGCATCTTCAGGGACGACAAGGCTGGTGGTCATGTTGTTTGTATTCTCAATGTCGATCTGCCCCAAATAGGTTCCGGCCTCGGGATAGAACTTCCATTCGTAGGAAAGCGTATCGCCGTTATCGATGTCACCGCTGCCGGTTGCGTCGAGTGCAATACGCTGGCCCGGCTTGGCGGTGATCTCCACGGGCCGGAGCGATTTGTCGCCATTGAGCACGGGCCGGGGAGGATGGTTCGCCTCGTCGAACTCCTTGACACACCAATCCATGCGGGCCTGATAGTCGTTCTGGAAGTGCGGTGCCCAGCGGCAGATGGTAGCCCCTTTCTCCTCACGCCTTGGGTCGGAGATTAGGTCTATCCACTGTGTTTCAGGAGGTTTTCCCGTACCTGGCCATAAGCCTTGACCCACTTGACAATGTACTGCGGTTGCGGCGCACCGTCGGGAGGACGCGTTTCGCTATTCGGAAAGATTCTAATGGACGTGGCAAGCAGCCCTTCGATATCATACTGGTCGGCATACAGCAGAAATCGCGTGATGGACTGCTGGTCATCCGGGTCGCCGCCAATGTCCGTCAGCGCGATAACCCGATGTTTCTCGGTCTTCGGTAAGGCTTTCAGCTGGGCCTCGGCAGGATGAACCATTTCGAGACTTGCTATCAAGACAGCCGCACAGAATACAGCGGCCCCCGATAAATTCAAACCCTTCCTTTCATTTATCATGTGCCCCCTTTTACCATGAACATCAATGCCATGTTACTTGTTGCGTTGAACCAGACAGACCCAATCATTGTCGATCGCTATTTTGTTCCGTAGCTCGGGTGGAAGTCCGATGTTTCGCTTGGCGCCGCCTTGCACGGTTTTTACACTGCCCGGCATCAGGTCGCCGCCGGTTCGGGGATTCAGCCAGAGGATCTCAAATGGTCCAGCGCCGGCACTCAGGTCGAGCGTCAGGCCAGCCTCACAACGGTCGGTATAAACCGCATACAATTCGCCCGGCTTGGCCAGCACGAAAATATTACCCCCACGGCTTGACGTACAAAGGTCGTGGTTCGGCGCCATATCGAGAAGTGGCAGCTTTTCCAGGAATTCGCGGGCGATCGCGGTCCAGCGAAGCGCGACATCCATATCGCGAAAGCTCTCGATCCGATGATCAAAAGAGTGCCCGCCGCCATCCATCTGCACATACCATTCAAATCCGCCGCCGCCGGCCATATAGGTCGGCCAGAGTTTGCCGCGACGCCCAAAGGCGTAGCCCTTTTCGAGGTCTGTCTTGTCGTTCTCGATCTTCTGCGGCTCGTCGACCGATATGGTCCACGGTTTGCCATACAGGGCCGACGCGTCGCGGTATTTCAGGATCAGGTCCGCAAGTTTCATGCTCGACGCGCCGGTCTGGAACGCCGTGATATCGATCACAACCTCGCGTCCCTCCGCGAGCCGTGCGACCAAGGGTTCGTAGAACGAATCGACGCCTTTAGTATGCGTTGCGATCGGGTGGTCGTACGGGTCGATGTCGCGGATGAATTGAGCGAACTGAACCTGTTTTTCAGTGCCGTAATCGTTTTCTTCGCCGATATCGAATTCACTGGCGTTGTGGTGTCCAAATCGGGCGATCATCTCGCGATAAAAGAGTTTCCGTTCCGGTCCAAGTGTTCCGTTGTCGTGATAGTTTTCATTGGCACTCTCAGTCTCGGCGAGTTGGAAGTGCAGGAAGATGCCCTTCTCCTCGGCATGAGAGAAAACGATCTCCCATTGTGCGAGCTTTGAATTGTCGTAGCGCAACTTCTCGAACGGCTCAACCGTTGGGAAGGTGTCTTTGCCGTCGCCGCCGATGTTCATCGGCAGGAAGTAGATGCAGTTGCCGCCCTGGTCGGCGATGAAGTTCAGCGCGCCGATAATGCGCTTGCCTTTTCCGCCGCCCCAGTCGGGGTCGCCGGGCTTCCAGTCCGCCTCGTGCGCCTTGAAGAAATGGCCGGGATTCGGCGTGTTGTCGAAGCCGTCGTAGCCGAAGAAGTTCTCCGGAACGTCCGGCCCGCCCTTGACCCAGGGCTTGCCGCTGCCGCCGAAAGTCAGATAATGATGCCCACGGTTTTTCAGCAGGCCCTTGTCGGCACTTCGGAAATCGCCGCCCGATTTGTCCGACGCCGCGACGCGAATCTCTCCCTCGGCGCCGTCGCAAGCCGTGGGCGCCCCCGCTTTCGGGTCCAGGCTGACGTTCACCTGGTAGCCCGCGCGAAACGACGCGCGATACTTCCAAACGCCCGTTTCCGGGGGCGAAAACAGAACGCGCCACTTGCCGCCCTTGTCGCCTCCCTTGCCGTCGCCGGCGTAGAATCCCGGGACCGTGAGGGATTTGCCCCCTTTCGAGAACGTCACGTTCAGCCGATAGTGGAGAAATGGATTGACCTTCGCTGTTTCGCTCGACGGCGGACCGTCAAAGGTGACGGAAACCGCGTGCCACAGCATGAGATCACCCGCGACAACGCCCGAACCGCCGACGGCCGACTGAATCCGGCCCATTTCGCCGGCGTTCTCGATATCCGGATACTGACTTTCCGGTATATAGACGTACTCTCCCGGCGTCCCCACCACCGTGAAGGCGATCGTCCTGGCCTTGCCCCTGGCGCCGGACGCGCCGGGCCCCGAAAAGGGAACGACCGTCAGGCGATGCTTTCCCTGCGGAATCGACCACCTGCCGTACTTGCCAATGCGGCCGCTTTCTTTCGAACCGAACCAGATGTCGTCGCCTCCGTCGTCCATCTCGATAACGAGCGAGTAGACACCGTTTCCGGTAATCACCGAGGATACGTCGATTTCAATAGTCTGCCCTTCGCCGACCGAGCCCGAGTGGCTGCCTATCTCGCCGTCTTTGTCCGGAGCGTTGGCGGTCGTGATAGTTTCCTCGGTCCAGTTGTTGTGCGAGCCCCTGTGAACGCGCAAGTTCCCGTTGCCCGTGTCCCCGCCTTCGGTCAGTTTAAGCGTCGCGTACTGTACGTCGCCACTTAGTCCTGAAACGCTAAACTTCATATAGGTGACACGTTTTTTATCCTCAACGCGAAGTTGCCCGCTGTTGAAAGGATTGCCCTTTTCCAGAAAAGCGTCGTCCTCGGGATCGAAGAAATGTACCCTGCTTGCCTGAGTCCCGGCCCCGGCAGTTACTTTCAGAACGGGCTTGCTGTCTCCGCCGATGGAAAAGGGCGCCACGCTCTCGATGCGGCCGGGGCCCTGGCCATTCAGGTCGAACTGAACGCTGCCGACTTCCCCCCG
>CBFCYQ010000281.1:0-3700 GCA_965602205.1 uncultured bacterium
CAACAACACGAATACCCCGGCATCAGCACGACCGGGGGGTTCTAATGTTAGTCTTCGTTAATTATACGCAAAAGTTTAACAAAAACCAGGTTTTTCCTGATGAGGCGGTGGAGGAAGCGGTAAGAGCGGGAGCGGTCTTTCGCAAGTACGGCCATTCTTGTTGTCTTAGTCGTTAATCTCGGCCATGAGGTCGACCCCGACCTCGACCTGGTCATATTGCTGCTCACGCGATTGGTAAAGAACGACCAGTGTAATCCGGCGGTTACGGGCGTCGAATGGATCCTGGACCAGCATGGGGAACTGGTCAGCAAAACCTCTAACCTCGCGGATTTGTTTATCGTGCAGGCCGGAGACTTCCATAAGGGAGCGGGCCGAGTTGGCGCGGTCGGCGGAAAGCTCCCAGTTGGAGTAAATTTTGTCGCCGCCGAAAGTGGCGTCGGTGTGACCCTCGATTACCATGCGGTTACTCAGTTTGCCCAACTCTCGGGCAATGGTTATCAGGATGATAGCGCTTTTCTGGAGCAGCTTGGCCGAACCCGGCTCGAAAAAGGCCGGGGAGTTTTCGGACTCGTTCAGAATGATGCGCAGGCCCTCCGAGGTAAGCTGGACTTTGATATTGTCCTTGAGGCGGCCGAAGGCTTTCTGTTTTTGCAGCTCCTCCAGGATTTTTTTGGCGGCAAGGGTTAGTTGGTTTTTTTCGGCCTTGGTGGGTCCCTGTGAAGATTTGATCTCGTCTTTCTTCTGAGCCCCGGGCGACTGGCCTTCAAACTTCAGCGGCGACTTGGAACCTTTGAAGATCAAGTCACCGCCATGCGACTCGAATTTGCCGGGGTCGCGGAAATATCCGGCGACGGCCTGCTTGACTTCGTCTTTTTGTCCAACCATCCAGAGGACCAAAAAAAAGGCCATCATGGCCGTCATGAAATCGGCAAAGGCCACTTTCCAGGCACCGCCGTGAGCATCACCGTGACCTTTCTTCTTGCGGCGGACGATGATCGGTTGTTCCTGTTTTTCGCTCACGGAGTCTTACCTTCGTTTTTTGGCCTCGTTACAGGCAGCTTCCAGCTCGAGGAAATCCGGGCGAACCTCGGCATAGAGAGTGCGGCGGGCAAACTCAACAGCGATGACCCCGGCAACGCCCTTGTTGAAAGAAAGCAGGGCGTGTTTCATGCACACGATGTACTGTGCGTTTTCGTTGATACGGTGCTTGAGACTGGCCGCAAGCGGTCCCACGAATCCGTAACAACCCAGGATGCCCAGGAAAGTACCGACCAGGGCCGCGCCGATCTTGTGGCCGATCTCTTCGGGGGGGCCATCGATGGACGCCATGGTAATGACGACACCCAGCACGGCGGCGACGATACCCAGTCCGGGCAGGGAATCGGCAGTAGCGCTGAGCGTGCCGGAGGGACGGGCTTCTTCTTCATGCATGGCCTCGATATCGCTGTCCATCAGGTCTTCCAGGTCGTGGGGTTGGACGGCGCCGGATATGATGACGCGCATAGTGTCCGCGAAAAACGCCACGGCCATGCGGTTTTTCAGAAACGTCGGGTAGCGCTGGAAAATTTCGCTGTCTTCGGGATGTTCGATATGGTTTTCCAGACCCACCAGGCCGTCGCGGCGGGCGACGTTGAAGATTTCGAACATCATAACCAGCAGATCGAGATAGTCCTTCTTGGCGTAACCGCCGCCGAGGACACCCTTGATTTGTGAAAAGATGCCTTTGATTACCGGTAAAGGCGTGGCGATAATAAGCGCTCCCAGAGCCGCGCCGCCGATAATCAACAATTCCATCGGCTGATTAAGCGCCATGACCTGACCGCCTTCAAGCACAAAGCCGACTAGGACGCCGCCGAGGACTATTGCTGCTCCTATGAAAATAAACATGGTCGGTAGCTAATCCGTTTTCTCCGTGTATTTGCCCTAATTATTACCTATTTCGACACCTTGCTTTATTTCTGTATCTGTTATCGGCCGTAAAGACGGCTTTTTCATGGGCTAACCTGTCCGCGAACCGGCGACAATTTCTTAAAAACACTTGTCCCTAAGAAGCAAATCGACTAAATTCCAGCCTGTTTTCAGCTTCGTGAAAGCACTTTGGCTTTTGGAGGAATTGTGCGTTTTTTGACTAAAAGAAGACTGTTTCTGTTTCTTGTAATAGCCGCAGTGTATGTTCTCTACAGTCTGGCCTTTGCCTCCGGTGGAGAGCAGGCGGGAGGCGATGCCGAGGGAGGGCACGGCGGACCCGTGCTCCACGTATTGATTCAACTCATAGTCGTTTTGCTGGCGGCCAAGCTCGGGGGTGACCTCTTCGAACGCTTCAACCAGCCCGCCGTCCTCGGCGAGCTGGTCATAGGCATGGTCCTGGGCAACCTCCACCTGGTCGGTATCAGCGTGTTCGGGGGATATATACATGATCTCACGCTCGAAATTCTGGCCGAGCTGGGAGTCATTATACTTCTTTTTGAGGTTGGCCTGGAGTCATCGGTCAAGGAGATGATGAAAGTCGGCCTGGCTTCGTTTATGGTGGCTATATTCGGCGTGGTGACACCGTTCTTCCTGGGTTGG
Organism: uncultured bacterium; assembly: GCA_965602205.1. Lineage (GTDB taxonomy): Bacteria > Zixibacteria > MSB-5A5 > GN15 > FEB-12 > DAOUUR01. The sequence goes on from CBFCYQ010000281.1 coordinate 2,569, forward strand.
GGAGTCGGGTACTGGTTCCTGCCGGAAGAATCGATATACGTTCACATTTTTATCGGTGCAACCCTGACCGCGACATCGGTCGGTATTACCGCGCGGGTCCTCAAAGACCTGGGGAAGATTCAGTCCCGGGAAGCGAAGATTATTCTGGGGGCGGCGGTTATCGACGATATCCTCGGTCTGGTTATCCTGGCGGTGGTGGCCGGTATTATATCGGCTATTGGCAGTGGCGGTGGCGAAGGAATCAGTTCTATCGCGGTGCTGTGGATTATCGCCAAAGCCGTGCTGTTCGTCGTTGGGGCCATCGTGATCGGTTCGATAGTCATGCCTCACTATTTCAAACTGGCGTTCAAAATGAGGGTCAAGGGCGTCTTTCTCTCGTTCTGTCTCCTGGTTTGTTTCTTCCTGGCCTTCCTGGCCGGTAAAATCGGTTTGGCGCCGATTGTGGGCGCTTTTGCGGCCGGTTTGATTCTGGATGACGTTCATTTCAAGGAGTTCCGGGACAGGGGAGAGCATACCATCGAGGAGCTTATAGCCCCCATCGGGATTTTCCTGGTGCCGATCTTCTTTGTGCGGATGGGCATGATGGTCGAGTTGAAAACTTTCGGGCAAGTCGAGATACTCGGTTTTGCCGCGGTTCTGACAGTAGCGGCGATTATCGGCAAGCAAACCTGTGCCCTGGCCATCTTTGACAAAGTCACCAACCGTGTTGCCATCGGCCTGGGGATGATTCCGCGTGGCGAGGTCGGTCTTATATTCGCCGGGATCGGCGCCAGGCTGATGCTGGACGGTCACCCGGTGATATCGGCCGGGACTTATTCAGCGGTGGTGATTATGGTCATTGTGACCACCCTGGTGACGCCGCCGGCACTGAAGGTGTCGCTGTTGCGCGGGGACAAAAAGAAAGCGGCGCTGGCAGCCAAAGCTGCAAAAGCCGCGAATTAGAGCTTTCGATAAAATAAGGAGAGCCGGCCGACCGGGTTTCCCCGATAAAAATGTGGTTCTATTTTGTTACGGAGCTTGACAAAGGGTAATTGGCCTCTATATTGGGCGATTAGCGGGGTGGAGCAGTCTGGTAGCTCGTCGGGCTCATAACCCGAAGGTCGAAGGTTCAAATCCTTCCCCCGCCACCAAA
>CBFCYQ010000282.1:0-3673 GCA_965602205.1 uncultured bacterium
CTCATTGCCCAGCTACAACGATGGTGGCTGTCTGCCCGACTTGACAGGTGATCGTTGCTTTGCCCTGGGCAACTGTCTTGCCCAGACCGACCTGCGCGCCGTCAACCGAGCCGAAGGTTCGGATGGTGTAGTCAATTCTGAAGGTTCCTTCTGGCAGATTGAGAACCGAAGGGGTGTCATCCGCCGATTCAGATAAAGATATCACAATCGTGTGATGATCAGATTCACTCCATAAGCCTCGGTATTTGATCACGGCCTCAGTGGCTGCTTCGGTGACTTTGCAGTTCACGATCACCTTCTCTGTAGGAATCTGAGCTCGAACAGCATCCGTTATCTCGAAATGTACCAGGGCGGCTGATTTAAGCCTGATAGTCAATTCAGACTGTTGACTCTCCGTGACATCTGCCCAATCGGACTGGCCGAGAGAGTAGCCGTACCCTCCTGACTTGACCTTATACCGACCGTTGGGCAGGCCGTCGTACAGACATTGTCCCTCTTCATCCGTCGTCATGACCCGACCTGTCTTTCTCGGAATAAGGCGTTTATCGAAGAAACTTGCCTGCATGTCGTTCGTCATGGTGAACTGTGCACTGGGAATCCGAACATTTGTCCGAGTGTCGACCACGCGAATTAACAGCCGGCCGTTGCCGTGATGAAATTGAATGCCTTCAAGATTCTGTGATTCGGCGATATCGAAGACCTCTGAGACGGCCAGCGTTTTCTCAGAATCCCACAGGAACAGGTAGTATCGTCCGGCGGGCAACTGCGATACGGTGAACCGCCCCTCTGTCTCGACTTTGGTGAGAGGTACGGCGGCCCTTCGCCATTGCAGCGATTCTACGGGATCCGCAGACGATGCCACCTTCCGCATCGTCGTCAGGGTCAGGCCATCCCTGGGCCAGAAGCTCTGAGGAATCACGCCGCTGACGGAACCGCCCCCTATGCCGCTGACCGAACTATCGACCATGTCAATATCGAGTTCCATATTTTTGTGCACCTCCAGTGGGCGATGCAATGTGAACCTTGTGTCTTTCGGCCACTTGGTGGTCCCGTGAGCATGACTTGGAGTCCAGTCTATCGAGAGCGTGTAAGTTCCTTCCGGGAGATTAATGACCTTGAATCGTCCTGCATGATCGGTACCGTCCATCCTGAGACCTGTTTCTCTCGAATCCAGCATGACATAAGCACCTTCCAGCGTATCGTCACCGGCCCGCACTTTTCCCGTGATTACATATCCGCCTTCCTCGCCGAAGTTCAGTTCCATTGACTCGCCCGGCTTGAGTTCCACCTTTTTGTGCCCGACTGTGTAATTCCGGGGAGATTGCACGCCTATCTGTACCTGTCCCGTAGGCACGCCGGATAATTCGTAGTATCCATCCTTGTCGGTGTTTGCCCTGGGCCCCAGGCTTGGAAAGCGCTTTAACACTTCTCTGGCTCGTCCCAGGTCAACGAATGCGTGAACGCTAGCGCCTGCCATTCCTTTGCTGTTTTCATCGAATACGCGTCCAAAAACACTTGCGGCGCGGTCCAGTATAATATCAGCAAGTTCGCTGGGCGCCTCGATCAGGTCAGTCATAAGATAGGAACGCGGAGCGAAGCCGGGAGCGGTGACAAACACGCATTGTGGCTCCGAGCTAAGCTGGGAGATGGTGAATACCCCGTCCTTGTCGGTCGCCGCCCTTGGCCAGTTCTCGCGTTCCATTACGCTCCCATCCGAGAAGAAGACTACCGCTGCTCCCTGGATCGGCAGACCCTCACCGGTGACGACCCGGCCCGCGAAAACGCTCGCAGGTTGAAGCCTGAATTCAGTTCGGTTGGGATCGTCTGAAATCGGCTGTGCGGTAGCCGGATCCAGGATTATCGGATCGTAACCGGCGGCACTGACTGTCATTCGATATTGGCCTTTTACAGGGAGATCCTCTCTTCCCGTGTCAAACAAGCCCTTGGCTGAGTCGAAGGTGTAGCCCTCATCGGACCACCTGGCTGCATATCCATAGGTGCGACGACCGACCTCAGTGGCGGTCATCTTGACCAGGAATTTGCTAATCGGTTCGGCCGTTGTCGCATCCAGTACTTTTCCATAGATTTTACCCGAGCGTTGAACCGTAATAAGGCACTCATCCTGGCTGAAGTCCACCTTATGGTTTGTTCCGGTGATTCCCTCGCCGAAGACCCGCAGTTCCATGTCTCCTTCTGTGGGAGCGTTGGGAATCGTGAATCGCCCTTCTGAGTCACAGGAGTGGCGCCCTCGGCCCAGATTGCTCACGCCGTTGTAGTCGCTAATAATGACGGTCGCCTCCGTTACCGGATTGCCGTCACCGTCCGTCACACGCCCGTGGAGTGCGCGGGACGCTTTGAGTTGGATATCGATACATCGTTCTGCCTGGCCCTTTGCAAGCACAGTGCGTTCGACGAACGGGGCGTGCTGGTTGTGGACAGCCCAGAGGATCAGTTCGCCGACATCCACATTATCTAATTGATATGTACCCGCATCGTCCGTCTCATCTGTTGTGCAGTTCCACATCGCCCGGGATCGGGTATTTCCCACTGTTACGCCCGAGATGGGTGAGCCCTGTGAATCGCTCACCCGACCGAAGACGACCACTCCCGGCTTGAGTACAATTTCCATCTCCCGGATTTGCCCTACTGCTGCGGGCTGAACATTGACAGAGACTGCGGGATACGACGGATGAGTGACATGAATCTGATAGGAATGGACCACAGGATTCAGACCGTCGATTTCGAATTGACCCTCGGAGTCTGTCACCGCAGGCATATCCGAATAGGTCAGGCCGAAGATGCCCGCCTCGGCGCCCTCTATGGCCCGGCCGTTTGGGTCGGTTACTTTGCCGGCAAGCTTCGATCCGGGACTCAGCTCGATGGTGACGTTCTGTGTGTCGCCTGTTTTCACACGCACGGCAATTCTGCGCGCGGCGTAGCCCGAGGCTGTGGCGTACACAGAGACCTCCTCATAAGTTTTTGTATAAACAAGTGTGAACCGGCCCTGGGCGTCCGTGGCAACAGTCTCGGTCGGCTTGAAACCCACCAGTGCCCCCCGGATTGGGCGGGCGGTGTTATCATCAGTGACAATGCCCGACACTATGGTCTGAATTGCCGCCGGAGTAACCTGAGGTTCGTTGGGTTCCCGGCGGCTGGTAATTGGCCGTCGCTCAGGCTCGGTTTGGCGCTCCTGGATTGCCGCAATGGCCTTCCGGAATGGATTGTCCCGCTCCGCTCCCTGCCATTGCTCGGCGAGTATCTGCAAGGCAGACAGCGCCGAACTATCCCCAATTTGCCCAAGATACTCGGCCACTCGCATCTTGGTGGAGGCTTGGCCGGTCCGAAGAAGCTCAAGCAGCCCCGGCAGGTCTTGTTGCTCGAGGAGCTGTTTTGCCGTCTCTAGTTCTTTTGCGAGCAGTACCTGGGGATTATTTGGTTCCACTATGGTCCGATCCTGAACGGTGGTGACGGTGCGGGTCGGCTCAGCAGGTGCGTGCCCTTCACGGCTCGTCAGACTTCTTGTCACCATGAACAATCCTAAAAGCAGCACCGCTCCGGCGGCCACTTTTGTGATTGGATTTTTCATGATTGTTCTCCTTAGATTCGGCAAGGCAAATGCCGATTGTGTTTTCCCGGATTTCTTCTGTGCTTGCAATAATTCACTGAGAATTAC
>CBFCYQ010000283.1:0-3650 GCA_965602205.1 uncultured bacterium
ATCGGTACTGAACTCAATCCAACTGCCGCGATAGGGAATGATACGGGCCGAGAAAAGCCGCTTACCGTTAGGATGAATGCTTTCGTCGAAAAAGACGCCCGGGCTGCGATGCAACTGGCTGACGATGACGCGCTCGGCGCCGTTGACGATGAAGGTGCCCCATTCCGTAATCAGCGGCAATTCACCCAGGTAGACGTCCTGTTCAATGATGTCCTTGACCGCTTTTTCCTCACCATCACCCTGCCGGGATATCAATCGCATCGTCACCAGCAGAGGCGCCGCAAACGTCATATTCCTTTCCCGACATTCGGCCACCGAATACCTTATCGGACCAAGATGATAGCCCACGTACTCCAGCGAATAATTGTCGTGAATGTCCGTAACCGGAAATATATCGGAGAAAATCAGATGCAGCCCCTGCAGATGCCTTTTGGCGGGCTCAATATACGGTTGAAGAAATTCGTTGTACGACTGAATCTGAACATCCAGCAAATTGGGCATATCGGTCGCATCCGATATTTTCCCGTAATCGATTCTTTCAATGGCTCCTACTCGGGACAAAGCGGTAACCTCCTAATAAAGAGAGAAAACCCGCGCCAGCGGGTCCTTATTCAGGGCTGACCTATATATAAAAACTTTCAAATCTTCTGGCGATCCTGTCATTACTATTAATATATCTCCCCACCGTTACTATCGGGGAGCCAGCTTCTGCAGTCAATCACCTTACAACAAGCAAAACACGGGATATTCTTTAAGAACTGCCGCTACCTGCAATGTAACCCGCCGGGAGCACGGATGTTCCCGGCGGCGATGACAATTTGGATTTACTTTACCTCTACCTGAGCTCCGACTTCCTCCAGCTTGGCCTTGGCCTTCTCGGCATCATCCTTGGACAAGCTTTCTTTAACCTTCGCCGGTGCGCTCTCGACCAGGTCTTTGGCCTCTTTAAGCCCCAGCGAGGTCAACTCGCGCACCACTTTAATGACCTGTATCTTCTTGTCTCCGGCCGCGTTAAGAACAACGTCAAATTCCGTCTGCTCTTCCTCGGCAGCCGCTGCCGCACCGGGCATGGCGCCGACGGCCATAGCCACCGGAGCGGCGGCAGTCACACCAAACTTATCCTGGATTGCCTTGGACAAATCAGCCAGATCCATTGCGCTCAGCGCCGATATCTTCTCGACAATCTCGTCAATCGCTGCGTTAGCCACTTAACTTACCTCACTACTTATTGGATTTACACATTATATATTCATTCTCTACCAACCGGCCCGATCCCCAAACGGCGGGACATTACCGTTTAGAAGCAAGGGGAGGCCGATCCGCTCGTCCCGCAAACTAATTCTCCGCCTTTCGCTTATCAGCCAGGGCATCGATAGAACCAACCAGCTCTCGGAAAAAACCGTCCAGAGAGCCAACCAGTTCGGCAAAGGGTGCTTCCACCGCACCCACCACGTGCGAATATAAAATCTCCTTGGGCGGCAACTCGGCCAGCCGCTTGATCTCGCCGCCACCGTAAACCTGCTGGTCTACGACGAACACTTTCATGCGCGGCAACTCCCTGTTCTTGTACGAATCGTGCAGGATCTTGGCTGCCACCGTGGGATCATCACTGGTGAAGGCTATCGCCGTCGGACCTTCCAGGTGCTCTTCAACACCCTCAACACCGGCTTCTCTGGCGGCCAGCCTCAAAAGAGTATTCTTGGCCACCAGGTACTTGACATTATTTTCGCGCAGGTTTTTTCTGAGGAGGGTCACATCACCGACATTCAAACCCTGATAGTCGGTAACAAACAGAGAGTTAGAGTCCTCAAAAAGTCTCTTCAATCGGGCAACAGCTTCAACTTTGGCTACATTCGGCATTATACGAGGCTCCTCTCCATTACTTTTTCAGGCTCGCCAGCAAATCCTGGTGGTCCAGTTTCAGACCCGGGCTCATCGAGGAGCATATCGAGACTCCCAGCAGATAAGCGCCCTTGGCTGCGGCCGGCTTGGCCTTGTTGATGGCATCAATAAAGGCCATCACGTTCTCACAGATCTTTTCGCCGTCAAAAGATGCCTTGCCAACCGCTACGGCTACGTTGGCCTGCTTGTCGACGCGAAACTCGATTCGACCGCCCTTCAACTCCTTGATTGTCCGGGCCAGGTCCATCGTCACTGTTCCCGTCTTGGGGTTAGGCATGAGACCACGGGGGCCGAGGATTTTGCCCAGCTTGCCGAGAATTCGCATCATGTCGGGTGTCGCCACCGCAACATCGAAATCCATCCAGCCCTCCTTAACTTTCTCGGCCAACTCATCGGCTCCGACGAAATCGGCACCGGCCTCCTCGGCCTCTTTAGCCTTCTCGCCCTGGGCGAAAACGGCCACCTTAACCGATTTGCCGGTTCCGTTGGGCAAAGCCACCGTGCCCCGGACCATCTGGTCTGCGTGCTTCGGGTTGACACCGAGACGAACCGCAACTTCGACGGATTCATCGAACTTGACGTTGCGATTTTCAGTGAGGATGCCGACGGCCTCCTCGAGGGAGTATCTCTTCAGCCGGTCTATCTTGTCTTTGTACTCTTGGTACCGCTTTGAATGTTTCATTTATCCCAACTCTCCCTGTTACGACCACGATCGACACAGGTTCAAACGAATTATATTTATTTTCCGTTACGCTATCTCTATTCCCATTGAGCGAGCCGTGCCCTCGACTATCCTCATCGCCGCCTCAACCGAAGCGGCGTTCAGGTCGGCCATTTTCTTCTCGGCAATCTCCCGCACCTGGTCCTGGCTGACCTGGCCAACCTTCTCCTTGTTCGGCTCCCCCGAACCCTTTTGCAGCTTGGCAGCCATCTTCAACAATGTGGACGCCGGCGGCGTCTTGGTGATGAAGCTGAAGGATTTGTCCGAGTAAACCGTTATAATGACGGGAGTTAAAATGCCGCTATCGGCCTGTGTGCGGGCATTAAAGGCCTTGCAGAACTCCATAATGTTTACTCCGCGCTGGCCCAGGGCCGGGCCCACCGGAGGTGCGGGATTGGCACCGCCCGCCGGAATCTGTAACTTGATCTGTCCTACTATTTTCTTTGCCACTTTACATTAATCTCCAAATCGGCGTCAAGGGCCTTACTTCTTCGCGACTACGCGCTCCACCTGAAGAAAATCCAGCTCCACCGGTGTCGGCCGTCCAAAAATCGATACCATCACCTTTACTTTACGCCGTTCCATATTGACTTCACTGATAGTTCCTGAGAAATCCATAAAGGGTCCATCGTTGACCTTTACCGCATCACCCGCCTGAAAAGGAAAATCTCCGACTTCCTCGGTACGGCTGCGGTCAATCTGGCCTACAATTTTCTCTACCTCGTCGTTCTTGAGAGGCGTCGGTTTCCCCCCGCCGCCCACAAAGTTTGTTATGCCCGGGCAGTTCACAACCAGGTCCTGTGAATTCTTGTCCAGGTCAACCTCGACTAAGATGTAGCTCGGAAGGAACTTCTTGGTCGTAGTTGACCTCTTGCCCTGTTTCATCTCGGTGACCTGCTCCGTGGGTACCAGCACCTGTCCAAACTTGTCCTGAAAACCGGAGTTCTCAATGGCCGATTCCAGGTATTTTTTAGCCTTCTGTTCGTGGCCTGAATATGTATGGACAGCATACCAGCGCAAAGTCATC
>CBFCYQ010000284.1:0-3645 GCA_965602205.1 uncultured bacterium
GGACCTGGGGCACGCTCTCGGTGGCTGAACTGCGGGCGACCCTGGATATCCTGAACCAGAGCGGCAACAGCAAACTGATTTCAGATCCTCACCTCATCACGGTGGAAAATCACCAGGCCGAAATCAACGTGCAAACGGTCATTCCCATCCCGACTATCAACCGTTTCACGGAAGGCGCGGCCATACAGGACATTCTCACGTTTTACGACGAGGAGATCGGCATCTCACTGGAAGTAACCCCGCGCGTCAACGAGGCCGGCAGGATAACCCTTGATGTTCACCCCAAGGTGGAAGACATAATCGGTTACGCCGGTCCCCAGGACAACCAGAAACCGATCACGGCTTCGCGCTCCGTCCGTACACGGATCACGGTTGACGACGGTGAGACCGCAGTGCTTGGCGGCCTCTTAAAGGAAGGCGAGATTAAGACGGTCCGCAAGGTTCCCCTGCTGGGGTACATCCCCATCCTCGGCAAGTTGTTATTCACCAATACGTCGACCGAGAAGACGACTACCGATCTTATAATACTGATTACCCCGAAAATAATGCCGTGATTATCCGGCGGCAGTCATCCACTTTCGAGAGCGGCTCGCCAGCAGCCACAAGGTGCAAACCAGAAGGCCCAGGTCAAAAAACAGGGAGTTCCAGGCGTCCTCGGTTGCCGTGGCACCGGCTTTGAAACACCCGCAATCGATACTGAGTCCCCGGGCTATCGCAGACGTCAGGGCCACGATAAAAACCACCGTAAGGACGTTGACCAGCAGCACGGCGCCGCGGTAGTGAATTCCCAGAATAAGGGCCAATCCCGCCAGGAGTTCTACCCAGGGTACAATCAGGGCCGCCGGGTTAATAAGGCCGCCCGGCACCAGGTGGTAGTACCAGATGGACTTGGCGAAAGCGGCGGGATCGATAATTTTGTAATATGAGGCGTAAATAAAGGTCACCCCGACGGCCAGACGCAGAAGCAGGGTCAGCCAGTTATTGTCGATTACTCGTCGCATTTGACCCTCCTTTCCACCTCCAGGCCGAATTTCTCCCATTCCCGCGAACCGCCAAAGAATATCGCTACGTTGGGATATCCGAGACTCTGAAGGTTTCTGGCCAGGTGCAGGGACACATCGCACTCCTCACCGGAGCAGAACGTTATCAGGGGGTGTTCCTTTTCGACACCGCCCAGAATCGAGTCTATGTATGATTCTAAATTTCCTTCCGGCAATGACTCGAAAGGAATATTCACGGAACCCGGGATGGTGCCGCAAACGAACTCGGCCGGTTCGCGCGCGTCAATGAAGATGATATCGCTATGGCTGTATTCCATCTCCGCGACATCGATAGCAATAAAGGCCGGATCGCCCTCGTCGGCATCGGGAGGAATTACCGGCCCGTTGCCATCGGAGAGAGAGCGGTATTTGCCCACAAAGGGAATCCGCTTTGGCGAGAATATGTTCACACCGGCCCCCAGCACGGATGCGACAACTACCAGAATGAACGCCTGCCTGATCATTATATAACTGTTACCCTTCTATCGGAAAAATGTTTGCAGAAATTATACATAAGTGTTGTCATTACATAATCGGGGATAGATATATAAAAAAAGGCTCGTCCTGTCAATGGCAGGCGACGGCCCGAGACCTCATAAAAAGGCGGGATTCAGAATTCTGAATCCCGCCCGAAATCAAGTTTGCTGTGGATATCTCATTTCGGCATGCTTAATAAAACCTTGCCGGCACGCCTTTTTCGAACTTCGTGTTCAGCAAAGAATAGTTTCCCTTCAGTATTTTCCCCACCACGGCAGTGAAGCGTGAAGGGGTAAGCATTTGTAGACTATATGCGTGCCAACAATCTTTTTCTGTTTGCTCAGCAAACTTCTCGGCTTCTTTTCTCTTCGGCATGGCTAGACTCCCTATTTTCAACGTCCCCCCTACCGCGTGAAGTAGTTACAAATAATATATGGGCGTGAGGGAATAGGGATTTTCCGAAATCTGAGATACCACCTCCTCAGCAACTCTCACAAAAGGTTTAAGGTGCTAACGGATCCAGAAATATATACTCTTCCATTAATTGGGACAATCCCATATTCTAACATACACTTCAGCCAGTCACCTTCTTCTGTAACTTCTTTATGGCTCTATGCTTATAAATATTGACGACCTGCTGAGTGATGCCAAGAATTTCTGCGATTTCCCTTTCTTTTTTGCCGCTGAGGAAATGCAGAATTACCTGTTTTTGCCGCGGAGAAAGCGAGTTCTTGATATGCCATTCAAGTTTATTACACAGCCTGTTGATGAGATTTTTCTCGGACAGCGCTATACGGTCCGTAAAGTACGGTGATCGTTCGTTGGCGAACGATTCCAAAACCAGTTTGTCGACCAATAACCTTCTGCTGCGCGGTGTCATCTTAGTTAATAATTGACTTTATATTTTGTGCGTATCTTGTCCAACTGTTTAAGGGTAATCGAGAACTTCTGGGCGGTCTCCTGGCGAATCTCACTCCGGGCGACTTTTGATTCGTATTGAGAGAGATCCCTGGGAAGATCGTCGAATCTTCGTTTGTAATAGGTCAGGATCTGTTTGTGCCTGGTAGCCTCGGCACTGACGCGAGTGCTGTTTGACCCTGACGAAGCGCTCTTGGCCGATTGCAACTGAGCCAACTCTGCCGCGACACTTTTTTTGCTCGACTCAACCGAGTCGAGCATCGTCTTCAACGAATCGAGTTGAAAGGAATAGGTCTTCTCCACCTGGGCTACGGAGTCCGCGAACTCATCTTCTTGTCGTACAATATGTTGCCCGAGCGAGTCAACTTTTGTACGGTACTGCGAAATCTGCGCAACGCCTTCGCTTTTCCCTTCCTGGTAAGCCTTTTGAGATTTGTCTGACTGGCGTGTGGCTTTAAAATAGCTGACCGCAATCACAATCGCGAGGAAGAAGACCGCCAAAGAGATTTTTTTCATCTCGCCTCCGACTACATACTTCGGCATAGGATATCCGCACCCTCATATAGTGTCAAGTTTGAACTTTTGAGAGGTGGTCGGATGTGATACGGGCGGCGAGGCCCGCCATCGGCCGCGCTCGCCAAAACTGATAGGGAGACCTACTTCTTCAAGCCCAGCACGAGAAAAATCCAGGGGCGGACCATCGACCACCAGCCGGCAAAGGGCTTTATTTTCGAGTAATTTCGGTCTCCTTCAGGATAAACCATCGAGACCGGCACCTCGACCACGCGGTAGCCCTTCTTTACCGCCTTGTAGTGCAAATAATATTCCATTTCGTAGCGGCCGAGCCAACTCTGCGAGATATCGATATCGGGATCTTCCAGCAGGGACAGCCGATATGCCCTGAAGCCACAGGTTACGTCGGTCCCCTTAAAGCCCAATACGACATTGACTATCATCGTGAAAAGCCGGATGGCCACTTTTCGAAACAGGGGCAGGTTGGGCGATTGACCGCCCTCGAGATTGCGTGAGCCCTGGACGTAATCGGCTCGACCGTCGAGGATCGGCTCAAGCAGGCGCGGTATTTCTTCGGGCAGCATCTTGCCGTTGGCCGCCATGATTACGATCACATCAAAGCCGTTTGTCCGGCCATATTCGGCGGCACTTCGAATTCCCGCGCCGACCCCAAGGTTCTCGGCATGGTGTATAACAT
>CBFCYQ010000285.1:0-3642 GCA_965602205.1 uncultured bacterium
GGTGAGGTCGCCCGTGCTGTTCACCCTCGCGGTCACAGCGAACGTCTCGCTACTGGCAATGCTCGTGCACACACCAGGCGAGAGTATCTCGACGCCGATCTCCGCGATGTGCCTCTGGTGTACGTTGACCGTCTGGGAGACCGTTGTGAGGTACGGGTCGAGCGCTGTCGACGATACCTGGATGTATACCTCGCCCGCGGCGGTGCAGTACATCTCCCAGGTTATCTCGGCCTGGCTGTAGGCATCAAGGGTGTGGTTGGTGTCGTTGCCTATTACCTTGGTATATGTGTCAGACTGCTGCCCTCCCGAACCCTGGTCTACGAGGGCTGCATTTCCAGTCCAGCTAATGGTGGCGCTCACGTTTCCGAGGTCGGTACCACTGTCGTTGGTGATGACCGCCTTGACCGCGAACCTGTCTCCAGGGTTATAGGTCTCGCAGGTCTCGGGGTTGATAATCTCAACCGTGAACGGCACCTGATCGATGGCGGTGAGGCAGACAGGTATCTCGATGTTGCTGCTGTCAATCTGCTCACCGGTGTTGGCATGAGTGGCAACTATGCCCAGAATCATGATCTGGACCTGGCCCTCGCCGGCGCAGTGCAACTGCAGTATCGCCTTCTTCATGCCGTTGCCGGGTATGTCGCCCAGCGCCACCGTACCAAATCCCGTGGTCGGGTTGAAGGTGTAGTCGATTGCATCGCCGGTAACAGGGTTGGTTATGCCCACGATATCCCACGTGTCACCCGACGGCGCGGGGTCAACCGTGAAAGTCATAACCACGTCCTCGGCGGTCTCGTTGCCGACGTTCACTACAGGCATCACCACGTGGAAGTTCTGGCAGGGTGCAAAGGCATCCCTGGCCAGCATCGCGCCGCAGTCGCTCTGCAGGAACGTGATCAGCCCCGCTATCAGGTGTGCCTTGTACTCCTGAGTGACGAATACGTGATCGCTCTCGTCGTAGAGCACCCCGTTAACGTCCTTCTCCATAGTCACGTAGAACTCGATATCCTCCTGCTGGAGGCACTGGAAGCTCCACCTGACCAGCGTATCGCAGCACTTGCAGATGGGAATAAACTGGGTGTTGGACAGCCAGCCACCGCCCTGGTCTATTACAGGGGTGTTCAGGACGGCTGTGCCGCCATCCCCGTCGAATTCTCTCCATTCCCAGGGCACGCAGCGGTTGTACATGGGCTGATATGCATTGCCCAATAGAAGCCCGAGGAGGGTGGCGTTGCCCTTCCACCAGATCGTGGCGGCAATCGTCGTCAGGGAGTCCTCCTCCTGGTAGCAGTTCTCGAACTGTCCGATTATATCAAACGTCTGGCATACGTTCACCGTCGTTGGAGCCTCGTAGATAGAGGCGATGAACTCCTTCTGCCAGATATCCACGATATCCTCGGCTTCCACGACATCTCCAGCCGCCAGACCCTCGGCGTGAACAGTGAACCTGACCGCTCCAGGGTCGGTGCACACCAGGTCCCAGCTCACTTCAATGTCATCGCCGGGATCGAGGTCTATACCGAATGGGATCAGGGAGCTTTCACCGGTGTCGAAGTCCCAGAGGGCGGTGTCGTTGCCCGTAAGCTGGGCCCAGCCGCCGGTGACGATGGCATCGCCCGAGTTGGTCACCGTGGCAGTTACCGTGAAGTCCTGAAGTCCGGGGCAGGTGGTGCAGATCTCAGTATCCATGTCGTCGATTACGACGTTGAGCTCTCCCGCACCCTGCTGATGGACAGTCCAGGGGATGTTAACATAGTCTGTATTCCCGTGCAGGGTTGTACCGGGATTGATGCACGCGCCCTCCTCAGCCTGCACCACTATCTCGACGTCCCCGGGGGCCTCGCAGTGCAGCGTCCAGGCTACGATAGCGCTCTCACCTTCGTCCATCGTGCCTATGCACCAGCCGTCAGCCTTGTCGCCGCCGACAATCTCGGCTAACAAGCCACTACCGGTGTCCTCGGTGTCAAAAGCGCCTCTCGCGCCAACATCGGGATCCCATCCCTCGCCCCACCGGATCAAGCCGTTGACGTTAAGAAGCGTATCGCAGTCGACGTTCTCGATCTTGGCCTTGATGCCGAAGTTGGTGCAGGGAACCACCGTCTGCTCGAACGGGCTCTCGGGGTAACCTGTCTGCCCGTCCCACACATCGGCGTCCCAGCCCACTTCGCCTGTATCATGGGTAAGGCCGGGGGCCTCGATGATGGTTATCTTGAGGCATTTTTCCTCTCCCGGAGGCCGCTGATTGACAACAACCTCGCCACTGGCACTGCACAATGCCTGATCCGTCACATCAACCGTGATGGTGGCCAGGCCAGTATCATCCGTGCAGCAGACCCTCCACCAGAAATCGGCCATGTCGCCGCCGACATCATCTATATCCAGCGCAGCATCCCAGGTCTGAGTCGCCTCATTCCCGGGACAGTCTAGCGCCCAATAGCTCTGCCAGAGCTCGACATCTATGCCACCAAGTTGGATAGTGGCAGACACCGGATCGGCCGTGCTTACGTTGCCCGTATTGACCACCACGGCGTTCACGTAGAAGCACTCACCTTCATCGAAATCGTTGGTCTGCGTGAAATCGCCGGTGACCGAGTCCTTGGCATAGGTCTGTACGAACACTTCCAGGTTGCAGCCGTCGAACTGCTCAACCGGGTCGCATTCGGGGTCCGGGTTGGGCCCCGGCGGGGTCTGAGCCACCACCGCTGGCGCCAACACGGCAACTAGCGAAATGACCATTGCCACAGCGACTAATAAGTTCAGCGCTTTGGCCGGCCACTTGTGTGTTCTCTTCATTTACCCTCTCCTTTACCATCGTATTTCCGAATTCGGAAAACAAAAGTTAATCCTTTCTCCGTTTGGCTTATTGTCACATTTGCACCTCCTTCAAAGCTTGAATTTAAATTGCCTTTGCTGACATAGCATATCCACACTTATAACAAGCTTGCCGCAGTATAACCACAGCCCGCTATCTTTGTCAAGAGTACAGGAGTTCACAGTCATATATTACCAACGTTCCTCGTAAAAGAAACGCCGCTAGTATCAGTGCAGGTTCCGGCCTTTTTCCAATTGCAGGCACGTCTGTTCATTGTAAACACCTTTCCGCCTGCTTGTCAATAGTTTTGCACAGGTTTTGGCAACATATTTGAGGTTTTGTAAACTTGTCTCTGCCAAAGCCCTGGTACATTCTATCGCCAGCCTGCCACTGGTGCTCGCCGTCTTCTCTTTTGGACTATCGGACTGCCCTTTTCCTTATGTATATAGTTCAAGTACACCGATAAGTCCCTTTTATCAGGCAACGGACTGTAAAGCTTTTACCACTTTTTTAGGAGCTTGTCAACCCCCTCGTCCAATAAACAGCGTTTTCGCCAAATAAATAACAGCTCTATTAAGCACCACGGCTACAGTTCCGCCGGCCACCCTAACCCGGGAGGGGCGACCACACCGTGTCGCCCCTACTGTCATTCCCCTTTTCAAGCATGGGGCAGGCTCTGCGGAAGCAGGAATCCAAATTAAGCTGAATGCTGACCGCCGATAGCTGAACGCTCAAAAGGTGGGTTGCATTTCATTCCACCCACCCTACGCGGCTGGTCAATTGCTGCGAAAATACAGGTTTAGCAGTTGTAAGCGGTTAGGGTGGCCGAC
>CBFCYQ010000286.1:0-3632 GCA_965602205.1 uncultured bacterium
CGAGCCACCCGATCTGCCGCTTCTATGCACCTGATTGCCTGATAGTTGAGTCTTTGGTCGGTCGGCAACCGACTCGCCAGCCCCATGTAATCCGCTGCTGTATAAACACTTGCGGCCGCATGGTCGATTTGCCCGGACTTGGCG
The DNA here is from genome assembly GCA_965602205.1 of uncultured bacterium. Classification (GTDB taxonomy): domain Bacteria; phylum Zixibacteria; class MSB-5A5; order GN15; family FEB-12; genus DAOUUR01. Next base: position 145 of record CBFCYQ010000286.1, read on the forward strand.
CGGCTTTTGCACAACCTGCGGTAGAAATAAGCCCTTTACTACGCGGAGATTACAGTGAAAAGAACCGTTGTCATCGTAGCCTCACTGACAGTCGTCGCGCTGATTTTGCTCGTGGCCGCTTGTGAGAAAGAGAAAATTGTCGAATCGACCGAATATGTTCACGACGTCGAATATGTCGAGTTGCCCCCGGACACTGTTTACCGGGCCGATACCATCTTTAGCCAGGATTCGATTACTATTCATACCACCGACACGGTGCGGTTGTTCGACACCGTCGTTCAGGTGAATAACGTCTATGACACCGTACTCGTTCATGACACCGTCGTCACCGTGCAGCATCATTACGATACGACCGTAGTTACCGATACCGTGCTGACAATCCAATGCGATCCCAACGAATACCTGGCCGTCGCGGCCCTGCAGTATTACTGCGACCCGCTCGTTATCGATATCGTCAACCAGGAGTTCGGGCTTTCGGATGGATGGATTTTCTACCTGTCGACCTTCCAGATCGACCTGACGCAGCAGTCATCCGGCGTTTACGATATCTACGGCTACATTGATTACTGGACGCCCGACTGGGAGGGGTTCTATCCTCTGGAATATTACTGGCGCTTGACTTACACTGGCGGCGATCCGGCTAACCCAAATAACTGGCAGATGTCCGATCCGGCCGCCGCTCCGACCGGTCATCAGCCCGGCGTCAGGTTTGTTGCCGACGGCAGGCAGGTTCTAAAAAGTCTCCGTTGAGTTTTCACTACCGACGACCTACAAGAGATCGGCCAGAGTTAATTTGAGTTTCTTCTGCTGACCGTCGCGATCGACGACAAACGAGTATTTGGTACCTACGTCTTCCTGCAGCATCTTGCGGATGGCTATGACACTTTCAAGATACTTGACGTCGATTCCGTTTATCGACTTCACAACGTCCTTCTCGCGAAGTCCGGCTTTCCACGCCGGCGTTCCCTCAGGCACGAATACGACCTCTATCTCGCCTTGTTCTCCGTATGCGAGTTTGAGACCACTTCGATCCAGACGTATGGGTTGATTGAAATCGTCCCCTTTTTCCACGATCAGGCGTTCGCCGGCGTAGTCGCAATAGATGATGAAGTTCTTGAAGAGTGAGCTACCGAGATCGCCAATTCGGTCGGCTGTGAAGACCGAGTCGGTGCCGCCGTAGGGGAAGCTGACCGGCGGGTTGTCCACGGTGAACCCGGCGATCTCCAGGCTGCGGCACCTGATGACTTTAACCCCGAAGGCATTGGCGGCTCCGCGAGCAACGCTCTCCACGCCCTTCTTCTCGGTAAAGCCGTTTTGAAGCGCGTAGGCGCCGTCCAGCGAAACTGATGAGGCCCCTACATCGAACAGCCAAATTCCTGAGTGGGTGCCGTCCAGGGTGGCCTCTACCATGAACACGCCGTTTTTCATATGCACGTCGGCTTTGTGCCCGTCACCGGTATACTCGAATGTCTCCGGATCGTAGAAAGATACCAGTTCCCTGGCATAGTCGACCTTCATGACAAAGCGTGAGAGAAAATCGAAACCGAGAATGCCGGCAATGTCCACCCCGAGATGGCGTATCAGTTCTTCCGTGTCCATCACCGCCACGGTCTGTTCCTCGAACTCGATTCCCGGCAGGCTGTAGGGCGGCAGAGTGGCGAGTTTCAGGTCTATGGTACCGCCGGCACCTTTGCCCTTGAGGTCGCCCTGCAGTTCCAGGCCGAGTTCATCGGCAAACTGTTTGCTGATCACGGACACGGACGCACCCGTATCAAGAATCCACAACCTCTGCTTGCAGCCGACAGTGACCGGGATATAGAGATGGCCTCCGATGAACTGGACCGGAATATCCTCGGTGGAGTTGCCCTCGGCAAATTTATAATCCTTGCCGGCCTGTTCGGGTGGATCAAAAATCGAGCGGTCGATATCCGCATTGGAATCATAGCGGGAAACCGTGACTTCTTGGGTCTGACCCGTCTCGAGGGACGTTTGTACGCTTCGGAAAGCAACCTTGAGTCCTGCCACCTCCCGATAGTCTCCGTATAGCGTCTCGCTGCTTTTGTCGCCATCGTTTCCCACGGTTTTTTCCAGGAGGAAGTTTTCGGTATTTATGTAGCTGCGCTGAACGTCAGGGTTGATGCTGTTCACGATTTTAATAACATAGCAGTCTCTCTCCTCGACCTTCTCGATGCCCTCAAGGGTAACCGTGAAGACATCCGATTGCGGGTCGGCGTATTCGAATCGGTCCAGTCTCTTCTTGAGTCCTTTACGCTTGATAGTGGCCTCGTCAAGCTTGGTGATCTTTTGGAGCTTGCCGTTTACGTCGAGCACCCACTGGTACTGGCCGTTGTCACCCTGGGTGACCTTGAGCACGCCCAAATCGGCCTCGCTTCGTGAGCAGTCCGGCTTGAGGGTCCAGACCTTGAGAGTTCCATTAAGTCCGGCGACTGTCAGAGAAGCCTCGATGTACTGCGACTTCTCGGCCTTCACGCGCTCGAGACCCCCGTTAGCTTCGAAGTGCTGGTTCAGTATTTGATAGGGGTCGGTCAGGTTGCCCTGCGCGGCTACTGTAGCGGTCAGCAGTAGCGCCAGTGATAGCGCCATCGAGATGTTGCGATGAAATGTCATGGTTGCTATCCCTTTCTCGTTTTTTTTGTGTACGGAAATTGCTGAAAATAGTTTCACGACTGGAGTCGCCCGGCGCCTATTGCCTCTAAGCCTTGATCCATTCGCAGATACGATGCGCGGCCTCGATAACATTGTGGCACAGTTGATTGGTGAATTCGGCCGGCAGCGGCTGATCCAGGGGGATGGTTTCACTGGCTGCAAGAGCGCGGGAGCCATCGAAATCAACATAGGCCAGGCGGGCATTGAGCTCCTCGGCGGGCCTGCCGAAAGCCTGACCCGGCAGGATGGCCACACCGGTATCCTCAAAGAGCCGCTCACACAGAGTTCTGCTGTCAGCGATGCCGCGAGCAGCCAGACGGTCTGAGAATGCCGTGAAGTCAAGAAAGAGATAGAAGGCGCCTTCCGGTGCCGGCACCCGTATGCCGGCCGCGTCGAGCATGGCGACGCACTGACTACCCAGTGCCGCCAGTATGCGGCGGGCGTGGCAGAGATAACGCTCAATCTTGACGCCGCCCTGGAAAGCCCTTATGGCGGCGTATTGAACGGGGGCACACACGGAGGTGTAAGTTTCACTGGCGACGACTACCATCTTGCCGAGTAGCCAGTCCAGATCTTGTGGGAAGGCAAAGGTGCCCAGGCGCCAGCCGCCGGCACCGCACCACTTGGAGAGACCCGAGGAAATGATGGTCCCCTCCGGGTAATAGCGGGCTACGGAACAGTGCTCGCCCTTATGGTGCAACTGGCCGTAAATCTCGTCCGACAGAAGCACCACGCGAAACCGGCGGGCCACCTCGGCCAGCTCCTGAAGTTCTTCGCAGGTATAAGTACACCCGTCGGGGTTGCCCGGGTAATTGAGTACG
>CBFCYQ010000287.1:0-3628 GCA_965602205.1 uncultured bacterium
ATAGAGGCATGGGTTACGGATAATGTCAAAGACCGGCGGAGAATTGTTACCAAAAAGGGTGAATTGTATGTATTGCGATCGAATAACTATACCGGACGTCTTCATGGGTATATCACAACAGATAGCGGGTATAAAGAAGCCGATAGCGTTAATAACCTGATACTCGACGATGGTCAGTGGCATTACTGCGTATTCACGTGGGATGGGAGGGCCGGTTACAACAATGATTTGACGCTCTATCTGGATGGAGAAGAAGTGTCCGGCTATACCACCCAGGATTCTGTTCAGGGCACCATCAACACCAACGATGAGGCCCTTTATATCGGCAGCCATGAATCGGCTGAATCGTGGGACGGCAAAATCGACGAAGTCCGCATCTCCAGCGTCGTGCGCACCGCCGGGTGGATCCAAACGTCATTTAACAACCAGGACGATTCCTCTGCTTTTTACGGTTTGGGCTCCGAGGAATACGACCCGCTGAGCACGGTCACGCTGTCGGAGGCGAGCACGGGCCAGATCACCGACCAGTTCGACGAATCGGCGTCCCTGGAAGATGCGCTGCTGTATCGTTTTCGGCTAAACAACAACAGCGACTCGGCGGCCACCGTGGATAGGGTGGTTCTGAACCTGACGGGGATCAGCGGGATCGTTGCCGGTGATCTCAGCGACCTGCGGATTCGGGCCGGCTCGGGCCCCAGCGGATCCACGCTATCGCTGAATCCGACGGTCAACATCAGCGGCGACACCGGGACCATCACCTTCGACGGCAACTTCTCGCTCGCCGGCAATCTCGGCAGCGACTACTTCGTCTCCGGCGACCTGGCCAACCTGGCCAGCCCCGACTCATTGACGATCTCGCTGGCGCCCTCAGATGTCACGCTGGTCAGCGGCAGTGTCATCGGTACCGCGCCGTCAAGTGCCACCCACACGACAGATGCGTCGCTCTCACCGCTGATCGCTTACAGCCAGTACAGCTCGACGGTAAATAACCAAGTCTACTACAGCCAATACATCTCGGCCGACTGGTCCGCCGGCGCCCTGGTGGGAACCGACCCGAACGGCGACTGGGATCAGCACAACAAGGTGGCGAGAGTGAGCCCGGATTCCAGCAAGGTGGCCGTGGTGTGGAAAAACTACGACCAGGCTTATAGCCGGGACGATGCAATGGCCTCAATCTGGAATGGTTCGAGTTGGACGGACGGGGAAGGGGGCGGACCCGTCAGGGATTTTGGCCGCGATCCGTATCAGTTTGTCGGCCGACGGCCCTTGGACGCCGCCTTCATGCAGGAAAGCGGCAGGTTTCTGGTAGCAGTCGGTTACGGCAGCGCCACAGAGTCATTGAATTTATATCTGTGGAACGGCAGCGACACCTGGGAAACCGGCACTTCTTATGTCCGAGAAAATCTTTTGTCATATATTACCGGTGAAGCCATCAGCTGGTTAAAGCTGTCGGCCCGACCCGGCACCAACCAGATCGCGCTCATTGCAAGCCTGGTTAATAGCGGTGCCACAGCGGCCAGCGTGCGATGCGCCATCTGGGATGGGGACACGGGAACCAGTAATATTTTTGCCGGCGGAACCGTTCAGGGATCCTTGTATGATAAGGCGCGTTTTGCCAACAGCACCTCGGTCAGATACCAGACCGAGGCCATCGACATTCAGCACGTGCAAAGCGGCACTTACGCCGGTGACGCCGTTGCCGTCTGGGGTCAGGGCCAGTACATTTATTCAAGGACCTACCGGTCCGATACGAATTCCTGGACAGGCTCCACTGTCACCGTCTGGGACAGTGGAAGCGGCAACACGGTGAAATGGCTTAGGCTGAAGCCGAAATCCGGGGGTGATGACCTCATTCTGGCCATCGGCGCGGATGTAAGTTCGGCCGACCGGTTGTACACGATTGCTTACGACGGGGACACCCGCACCTGGGGCTCGATCTCCACCTTCCATACGAACATTCTCTACGGAAATTCGGACAACAATCGGCCCTTCGATGTCAATTGGGATCCCGGAAGCGGCAGTGACGATATTCTTCTCGTATATTCCGATTCAACGGGGCTCAGGTACAAAACTTCCAGCAACGGCGGCAGCACCTGGGACGCTCAACAGACACTCAGCGCCACCCACCAGGCCTACTGGGTGCAGCTGGAAAGAGATCCGGGTGACGACACCATTCACCTCGCGATTCACGACGGTGCCGATGACCTGAACACCTGGACCTGGGCGAGTGCCGCCTGGACATTTGAAAACGAAATCACCACGGACCTCGAGTCGTCCTCGAGCCGATCGGCGGAAGTCATCGCCCTGGCCGCCTATTCTCAGGGCAGCGGCGGCGGCAACGCTGCTCCCACTGCCCCGACAACCCCATACAGCAATAACAGCAGTGCCCAGAGCGGACAGACCAATCCCAGCGGCATCACCGACCCCACTCCGGCTTTCAGCGCGATTTACAATGACCCGGATTCAGGGGACATCGCCAACAAATACCGTGTGGAAGTCAATACCCAGAACGATTTTAACGGCACGGTAATGTGGGATTCCGGGGCCGCCGGTACGAGTATGTCCGATACCACCGCGGGCAATCGCTGCCCGGACATCACCTATGCAGGCACGGCCCTGGCCGCCAGCACAACGTATTACTGGCGCATTGCTTTCTGGGACGATGACGATACCGAAGGTGCGGCAAGCGCCGCCCAGAATTTTACCACCGGGCCGATTCCGAACGTGACCAAAACCTGGGGAGAAGATGGCAGTCGAGACGACTATACCGGTGTCACCGAGGACACGTATTTAGATGAGGACCAGCCCAGTTATGATATGGGTACCAGCGACTATATTCGGGTTGGAGACGACGGCAGCCGCATCAACCGAACGCTGATCAAATATGACCTCGCTGCCCTTAGCGGCCTCATCACCAGCGCCAGTCAAATCGTTTCCGCCACCCTCAAAATGAAAACCTATAATGACCCGGACCCCGGAAACATCGATGTGGATGCCTTCAGGGTTAAAAAAGATTGGTTTGAAGGAACCAAAAGTTATGCTGCTGCCGATGATGGGGATGATGCCGCCACTTGGCAATATCAGGTGTTTGACGAAACCCAGTGGACCACTGCCGGCTGTGATAATTCGGCCGATAGAGAAACCACTTCCGACGATGTTGAAACCTTTGCTGCGGATTATACCTGGTACGCTTGGGATGTAACCGATTCAGTCAAATATTTCTTCGAAAACCCGGCGAACAATTTTGGCTGGCTTTTAAAATGTCAAAGTGAGGGTACAACCAAATACTGGCGAATCTACAGCAGCGAGCACGCCACGGCGGCAAACCGACCCTACCTGGAAATCAAATATAATACGGATGACTCTGGTGAAGAATTTCAATACCGTAAGCCGATCGAGATCGACCGGACCAAGATTGCCAACCCTGCCGGCACGCTTCCGATTGCCTTTGATGCAGTCTCGAGCGCTCAGACCCCGGATGCAGGGGCCGGCAGCTTAAGCTGGTCGCTCACGGTGGGTTCGGGCAGTGACCGACTGCTGGTTGTCGGGGTGTCGATTCGCAATAACGCCAGCCAGACGGTCTCAAGTGTAACTTACAACAGCAACCCGCTAACGTATTTAAACTCAC
>CBFCYQ010000288.1:0-3628 GCA_965602205.1 uncultured bacterium
CGTACAACGAGACTACGGGAGAAGTCTGGCTCAATAGCAATGGGACCGGCGAAAACGACTGGTAGTCCCCCTCGTCCCGGCACGAGCGCCAGGCCGGCCCTGAGGCGGTACTATCGGCTCGACCAGAGTGCCTTTACGTTGATCGAACTGGTCATAATAATCGTCACCTTAGGCATTCTGGCAGCGGTTGCCGTTCCCAAATTCGCAGATATTGCCGAGAGTTCGAAAATAGCCGCTACCAGAAGCGAGATGGCCTCGCTGAAGAAAGCCATTGTAGGGAATCCCAACGTTGTGGCGGGGGGCGAATACGTCGACAGGGGGTTTGACGGCGACGCCGGTTTTGTCCCTTCCAGGCTGGTCGACCTGGTTATGAAACCGGATTCGGTGCCGGCCTACGACAGGTTTACACGCCTGGGATGGAACGGGCCTTATATCGACAGCACCGAGAGCAGTTACCTCAGAGATGCCTGGGGCGTTTTGTACACCTACGAGCCCTTCAATCGACGGATAATCTCGAGCGGCGGATCTGATACCATTATCGTGACGTTCTGAACAAGGAACAGCATGCAGAAGCTCGACCAGGAGAGACATTCCACGCCTGCCACGGCCGGAAAAGAGAAAACGGCTCCGGCTCTCAAGCGGGAATCTTCCGCGACGGTTAGAATCCGTCCGAGGCGAAACTGGATTCTCGGCCGGACCCTGGCTTTCTCCATCGACGATGCCTCGATTCAGATGGCGGCGGTTGACCATCTCGGCCGGCGCCGAAGGATTCGGCACCTGGAGAAGATCTACATCCCGTCGACCGGTTCCGGGCGGGACAACCCAGAGGTTTTCGTCTCGAGCACCATTGACAGTTTTGTCCGGGCCCACGGTGGTCGCGGAGTTCGCATCTCGCTGGCGGTTTCCGGCCGAGAGACGGCCTACCGTATTTTTTTCATGCCGGTAATGCGCAAGAGTGACCTTCGTTCCGCCATCGCGCTCGAACTCGGCCAGCAAGTGCCGTTTCCGGTAGCCGAGTGTTACCACAACTACCGAACCGTTTTCAAGACCGGCAGCGGGGAGCAGCAGCGTTATAGAATCGCGCTGCTGGCGGCCACCAGGCAATTTCTGAACGAACGGCTTAAGCCGTTACACGAACTCGGCCTGGAGGTTTCGAATATCTATCTGACCCAGGATGTTACGGGCAGTCTGCTGGAGCAACTTCCGGATTTCAGCGACGACCAGCATTATACGCTGGTCCATATAAAACGTCACGACTCGGAGATTTCCTTTTACCGGGGCGCCTCCCTGGAATTCTTTAACACTCTCTCAACCGGATCTGCCATGCTCGGCGGTGGGCGGGATGCCACGCGCTTCGGATTTTTCGCCGAATCGCTGGCGGCTGAGATTCAAACCTCTCTGGACTATTACACCGGTCAATATTCACGTAACTACACCAACAAGATTTATATATACGGTGATCTGTCTTATGGCGATGAAGTGGCCGAATTGCTCAACGGCCCCACCGATTTTGTCTTTCAAAATTTCCCCACCGACCGGCTGTCGCATATTTCTGTGGGCGAAGAATCCGCAGCCGAGGTCCTCACCGTCTGCCTGCCGGCCCTGGCCGCGGGCTCATGCCAGGTGAAGCTGACCAGTCTCCTGCCGACCGAGAACCGCAGGCGACTCAAGACAAAGAAGATTGAACTGGCCGCCCGGGGAAGCCTCGTGTTTCTGACCCTGCTGATATTCGCCAACTGGTATACGTTGAGCGCCCGCACCGAAATTTATCAGTCCGGTCTGGACGAACTGCAGCGCCAGGAGCAGGTGTTCAAGAATTCCGAGGCTTTTCATACCTACAACATTTTGAAACGTCAGATTGCCGCCGATCGGGACTATCTGGAACTGACCAGAGAGTCGCCCTCTTATCTGCATCTGAATTTGAAGGAACTCTCGCGTCTGACACCGCCGCCGATCGAATTGCTGCGCCTGGATTTCAACTGTAACAGCACCGGCAGGAACCTGACCCTTCAGGGAGTGGCCACGGGAAAGGACATCCCGCCGGAAGTCATCCTCGCGGAGTATGTCGAGACCCTGGTTTCCTCCTCGTTCTATAGCGATGTGGCTATTGCAAGACATAACAAGAAGCAGGACGCCGACAAGTTTCTTATCGAATTCGTCCTTGATATGCGAGGAGTGATTTGAAGAAACGGATTCAGATACTGGTGGTTGTTTTCGCAGCCGTGAGCGGAACCTGGCTTTTCGCCGGTTTCCTGCCTCATGTCGACAGGCAGAAGGAATTGCTCGAAGAAAACCGGGATACGGGCAATCGTCTGGCGGACTACCAGCGGACTTTCAGCGAACTTCCGACCTACCTTAGCGAGAGCAGGAAGCTGCGGCAGATCAGGGGTGAGCTGAATTCGAAGCTTTACAGCAAAGATGACGTTCTGAGGCTACTGGGGCAGTTGAAAAGCGAAGCTGAGAGCCGCGACCTGGTGCTCGCGGAGATATCGCCCCCTGTGGAGGAATTGCTCTATCTGAACAGTATTATTCCGGATTCTGGTACGGCCCAGTTCCTGACGGTCAGGCTTACTCTGACAGGCGATTACCAGGCTTTTGGCCGATTTGTAAGGGCTGTCGAAAAGGCCGGTTTTTTCCGCGGAATTGAGCGTTGTGAGATATACGCGAACCAGCAGGACCAGCGAATCGTGACCTACAACCTGACCTTCAAAGCCTTGCTGGGTGCCCTTTCGGAGGATTCATGACGGACCGCACAAGACAAAGGATCGTCTATTCGGCACTGGTGCTGGCTGTCATTTATGCGGTTTACAGCTTTTGGCCGTCAGGAAGCGAAAAAACTGCGTTTGTGGCACAGGGCTCTTCCCCGCACACGGTCTTCGAACAGCCGGCGCCGGATTCCGGTGGGACGGGCCTCGCGGACATCGACGCCAAAGAAAGACTGCCGTGGGGACAGAATCCTTTTCACCGCCGCGACGTCTCCCCGGTCGCGGCAACCCAATACATGCCCTGGGTCCTGTCCGGGATAGTTTACAACGATCGCGAACCGATGGCGATCATCAATAAAAGAACTCTGCGTATGGGCGATATAATAAATAGAGCAAGGGTCAAAAAGATTGACCGCAGCACGGTGGTACTTGAATACAACGGAAATGAGTTTACTCTCCGGGTAAGCAAAGGATAGGCGATGAAGGCGACAATTATAACGGTTTTATTACTCAGCCTGATGCTGGTCGCGGGAGCGGCGGCTGACGAGGGCCCCTTCCCTGCCGGCCAGCGGCTGACTATGGAACTCGAGGCCGTGCCTATCGCGACCGTGCTGAACATGATAGCGAGCCAGAACAATCTCAACCTGGTCGTCTCCGGAGCCGTTGAAGGGGATGTAACCCTGAGGCTGCAGGATGTCGATATAGAATCCGCCCTAAACGCCATACTGGCTCCCAACGGGTACAACTACTTCGTGACCGACAATGTCATCGTGGTGAAGCCGGTGGAAAGCGACGCCATCGGTGAACTGCATTCGATGGTGGTAAAACTGAAGTACGTCGAGCCACTGACGGCCAAAAAGGCCCTTGAGCCAACAAAGACCGCCAAAGGAAGTATAGTCGTCCTGGACAAAGTCGACGAAGGC
>CBFCYQ010000289.1:0-3561 GCA_965602205.1 uncultured bacterium
GGGCGCGGCATTCCGGGTCGCAGATTTTTGTCGAATTCCATATCGTGGTCGATCCCGAACTGACCGTCAGGGAAGGTCACGATATCGCGCGCGAAGTAAAGGCCCGCCTGCTGGCCAAGTTCACCGAGGTCACGCGCGTAATCATCCACGTCGATCCCGAACTCCAGGAAGACATCTAAGCCGGGGCACTTGCCCCAGCGCCGGCCGAGAATAAGAAAACCGCGGGCAGTTGCTGCCCGCGGTTAGATTGTCAAATTCTGTTGTGCTTCGGGTTATTTCATACACCCGTCGCTGACTCAGGTGCTAGTCGTCATCACCGTCGTCGTCGTCATCGTCCTCATAGTCATCGCAGTGGCCGGGACCGATATCGCCGTTGTTATAATCGTCGAACATGCCCTGCCAGCCCATCACCATATCTCTGTCTTCCTCACTGAGATTCTCCCAGTCCATCCAATCGTGGTCGGTCAGGAAAGCGTCAGCGGCGTCAATGGCATCGGCCACGACCGAGCCGCCGGCACCACTGGCGAGATTCAGCTTGGTTCCGAGCAACTGCGCGTACAGCTTGGTGATACCGTTGGAGTTTGTGCCGTAAGTCTTCATCTTTAAGACGTCGACAGCTATCGCAGCGGTGGTGACAGGAATGCTCTTAACGTCGCCCGGGTCGCCGGGATCACCCAGCCAGATCGGCAGATACTGTGTGACCATATCAGCCTGCGGGCCGAATCCGGCATGGGTCTTCCAGTAACCGATAGTATGGGAGCAGCCATCCTCTTCCTCGTCAACCTCGAGGTCGAACTTGATCAGGACCTGTTTTTCGAGATCCATGTCATTGTACCAGCCACTGTACAGCCAGATGTCCCAGCCGCGGTTCGAGTTGGGCTCGTTCTGGTAAACGTAAGTGTCGGCGATGTCCTCGGCGATGTCACAGGTTGTGCCGCCGTTGTCCGAGTAGCAGACCTCGAGATACGGCTGGTACTCGGGGTGGTCGGTGTTCTCCTTGCTGTAGTATTTGCACCGAGGATAGACCTCGTCGACCTGGTCCAGAAGCAGACCGAAGTCGTCGTAGGTACCGTCAAGCCAGCCCTGCACCAGCGTGGTGACATCGACCCACTTCCAGCCGGCAGCGTCGGCGACAAAGGTGCCGAAGATGTCCGGTGCATAGGAACTGCCGAAGTTATTCCAGGTAACGACCATCTCGTCCCAGTCAGCCGTTATACGGTGGACGTTCACGGTGTGACCGTGAGCCCCTATTTCGTATACGTAAAGCTTGGCTGATACCAGGGTGGCTCCGGCCGGAATGACCAGTTTGGCCATACCGGGCTGGCCCATCGACGACGGTTCGGGCGAGCCCATCATGTTAGGCTCGTTCTGACAGCCGATAGTCAGGATGCCCAGCGCCAGGAACAGCACCAGCAATTTTGCAGCGTTTTTCATTACGACTTCCTCCACATGTTTTTAGTGATTGTTGGGTAGTTATTACCTTTGTAGTACGCCCCGATAACGTCAGTTATTTGACCCCTAACATAAGATAAGTTACGCGTTAAAGTACGTGGTGACATTCCAAGATAGCAAATTCCATGTAATCTGTAAAGGTGGGAAACATAAAAACCCGATAAAAAATGTCCCCCTAAACCGACATTCGTTTCTCTTTGCCGCGCTTGTCTTTATGAAAAGGAAACTTGGGCTGAAGGGGGCCGCAGCCAGTCTAATATGCCGCTGGAAATGACTCAACGCCGTCGACTATGCAAGCCCTTTCACAGATTTACACGTTGAGTTGCAAACGTGTACCGGCTTTTACAGGATGTTGACCCTGTCGTTTCTCAACCTTCCGCCGGGGGAGTCCACCCGTGGTGCCCGCCGCTGACCTACAATTGCTGAACGGCCTTCTCGTAGGGCGTGAACCCCGGAACACCCTTGAGGAGTGCCACCTCCGGCTGGTGGAAAGCCGGGTTTTTGCTGATCGTTTTCAAGAGCCGCTCACGTTCGCCCGGCCCGGCAAGGTTGGCGATTCCCACGGCCCGCTCGCCCAGGCTCAATCCTCTCGGATCGAAAGCCCCGTGCTCGGTAACCACAATCACCTGGTCGGCCGGGATGGCGGTGGTCGTGATTCCCGATGGACACCTGTCCACTATTTTGGAGATCCCGTCTTTGGTCATGGATTTCATGGCGATAATGGCTACCCCGCCTTCGGAGTACTGGGCCCCTCTTATGAAATCGGCCTGGCCGCCGACACCGCTGTAGATTCTGCGGGCCGCAAAAGAATCGGCCCAGATGTTTCCGTGAAGGTCAACACCGATGGCACTGTTGATTGCTACCATCCGGGGTTGCTTGGCTATTCTGAAAACGCTGTTGGTATAGTCGCTGGGACGGCTCTGGATAGAACTGTTATAATCCATCCAGTCATATCCCTTCTGATCCTCGGCCAGGAAAATGGCCGAGACCGAGAAATTGATGTCTCTTTTCCACCGGTTGGTGACCACGCCTTTTTGCACCAGCTTGGCCATCGCCCCCGCGAAAAGCTCTGTGTGAATACCCAGGTCCCTGACGCCCTTGCGCAGGATGGCAGATGTCACCGCCTCGGGGACTTCGCCGATACCGTATTGCAGAGTCGAGCCGGGCTCCTTGCCGGTACCGTCATGAACGTAAAGCGCCGCGATTATCTCGCCGATCCGTTTGGCCAGGTCGTCCGGTTCGTGAACGGGACTCGACGGCAGGGGGTAGTCCGACTCGAGAAGATAGTCGATCACGTCCCCCGGCAGAGTCGTGCCCAGGACAAACGGCATCCTGGCGTTTCTTTCGGCAATAACCAGTCCGCCCCTGGCCCTGGCCGCGCGGATTGCCGCCAGCACACCCTCGACCGTTGTGCCCAGGCTGTAATTGCCGGCCTTGTCCGGACCGCTCACTGAGATTAACGCGATGTCCGGCTTGATCGTCTGTTGCAGGTACTTGGGCACCTCCGAAAGGTGCATGGGGTGGTATTTCGCCCAGCCCCGGTTGACCGCCTCGTTGGTCAGGTGACCGTTGAATATGACACGGTGGGTAATCCCCCGGCAACGCTCCTCACTGTACAATTCCTTCAGCCGTTCACCCAGGGGGAGAATGGTGTACATCTCGACATCTTTAATGGCGTGGTCTTTGGCCAGTGGGTCCAGAAGATCCTGCGGAGCGGCGGCGTTGCCCGAATGGTAGATGACGCTTCCCGGTTTGAGAGTCCGACAGTTTATTACTTCTTCAGCTCGTCGTATTTTCTTCATGACTGATAGATAACACCAGAAGGCCGCCTTTTTCAAGCAGAAAGTGCAGGGGCTGCGGTACGCTGTTGGTCGTCCGAACGCCTCCGCGAGGAACTGAATTACAAGAAAGTACTCTTGCGAACACAAAAAAGCGGAAGGGGTGGGAATCGAACCCACCGGGGACAATACAATTGCCCCCCGCACGGCTTTGAAGGCCGGGACCGCCACCAGACGGCATCCGCTTCCGACAAGATTATACGCAATTGCCGTCTCATGCGAAAGGGGGAATTAGACGGAAGCCTGAGGCGGCTCTGATGGCATTGTCCAC
>CBFCYQ010000290.1:0-3545 GCA_965602205.1 uncultured bacterium
AATCGCAGTCCATTGCACGACCGGCTAGACCAGGCTATTGTCGATCTGGGGGCCTATTTCAGGCCGACCCTGACGGTGGTGGATGCTACCCGGGTGCTGATGCGTAACGGTCCGGAGGGCGGCTCGCTCGATGATGTTGTCGTGCGGAATTCGGTAATATGCGCCACCGACCAGGTGGCGGCCGATTCACGCGCCAGTGAGTTTCTGGGCCGCACGGGACACGATATCCGGTATATCGTGATGGCGACCGAACAGGGCCTCGGCGAGCTGGATTATAATAAAGCGGGATATAAAGAAGTCATATAATCACCTTCCCGCGAGTTCTGCCCGGCTCTGCAAACCGGTTGCCTGTTCTCTATTGAAAATACATCGAGAAGTGTTTATGATTGGCTATGGAACACCAAACAGCGGCAGTCGTTAAGCGCGATTTTCTGACTCATTATCTTGCGGCGCTGGCCTACCGGACACAAAAGGCGCTGCGCGGGGCACCGGAATCTTTTGCGAATTTCAGGGCAAAGCAAGCAGTACGCACGCCCCACGAGCTTGTCTACCATATAACAAACGTTTTGGGATATGCTCGGACTTTCTTCGTGGGCGGTGAATGGCATCCCGAGAAATTGTCATCCTTCGACGAGGAAGTACTTCGCCTGCACGATTTGCTGGCAACTCTGCGCGACCACTTCCAGTCAGGCAACCGACCGGGCGCAATTACTTACGAGCAGTTGCTCCAGGGACCTCTGTCCGATGCGATGACCCATATTGGACAGTTGGCTCTTCTTCGCCGGCTTCATGATTGTCCGGTTCCGCCGGAGAATTTCATTTACGCGAAGATCTCCCCCGAGAATCTCGGACCGGATCAACCGGAGCCGGTAAGCCCGGACAAAATATGGAAAGAGCCGACGGACTGAAGACAGGATAGCGGTACAGCCGCCGGCCGATATTGCTCAGCTCTCCTCCAGCACAGCCTCTCCGGTCGCCGTCTTTATAGAAATAATGGGGTTGCTTCCCCTGGAAAAAGACTTTCTGACATACCTGTCCCGGTCGCCGGGGTGACGGAAGGTTTCCTCATCGTCAAAATCAATGGGCGATTCGATGTCTCCTTTGCGGTACTTGGCCACGAACTCAAAATGTCCTTCAATCGGGTTGCCGTTGAAATTCAGGACGGAGTTGCCGGATGCCGAAGACAACGAAAGGTCGTATTTGGAGGTTTTCGCCAGTTCAACATATACATCGCCGGACGCGCTCGAAAAAGCGGATGCCTCGTCCAGGATGACATTGATAACATCGATATCACCCGAGGCGGAAGAGGCTTCTATCTCGCCATGGCAGTTCGATATGTCTACATCACCGGAGGCGGTGGAAAGGTCAAAAATACCTTCGCTGTCGCGAATGTCATAGTCACCCGACGCCGTCGAGAGATCTAATTCCCCTTTGAAATTCCGAATATCATGGTCGCCCGACGCCGTCGAGGAACGAATCTCCCCGGAGAACCCTTCGACCATCATGTCACCCGAGGCGGTATTGAAGTCCACCGTGGTTCCTTCCGGAACGGCTACTGTCCAGGTTATTCGACCCGAACTGCTGCGACCGTGAAATTCTTCGGACATTACGAGTTTGTTTTTTCTCTCTTTGAAAACAGGCTCAAATGAGTCGCGAGGGCGGACATTGTATTCTATATCGACAGTGATTTCATTGCTTTTCGCCTGGACGATTACAAGATCACCGCTGGTCGTATTGACTTTGACGACTTCTTTGGCGAGAAAGACCTCGGTAATCACTTCCTGGCCTGCTTGTACTGCGGCGGCAGCCGCGATTAGACAACAGACCATGGAAACCTGGAAAACTCTGCCTTTAAACATCACTCCTCCTTACGTTTCTCTCACGGATTGTGCTGACTAGGTAAAACTACGAAGCCTTTCCTGACAAGTTGCGCTGACACCGCGCCCGAGCCTTGAGAAAATACTTGCCGCTTGAAATGATAAAGGGTATTCTGCAGTCGCTATTCGCTGTTCCGTCCCGTGAGGCCGCCGGAAGAAACATTGTCGGCCAAAGTAACGTATATGAAGGCAGCTAAGTGATCGTTTCCCAGTACAATACATAACATAGGAGTGCCGGTGGAGCTTGTAATTCAAGATGTCAGCAAACGCTACAAAGGCGATGTCTGGGGACTGAGGGACTTCAGCCTGTCATTGCAGACCGGTGTCCTGGGTCTTCTGGGGCCGAACGGCGCCGGCAAGACAACCCTCATGAATATCCTGGCCACGGTCACGCGACCCACCAGCGGAGCAGTCACCTGGGGAGGTGTCGATATTGCTAAAAACCCCGATGAACTCCGCCAGGTAATCGGATACCTCCCGCAGGATTTCGGCGTGTATCCGAATCTGACGGCCCTGGAATTCTTGCGGTACATGGCGGCGATCAAGGGATTGGATTGGAGAGACGCCCGCAGGAGGATTGACGAACTGCTTGACCTGGTCGACCTGACACATGTTCGCCGCCGCCCCCTGGGCGGATATTCCGGAGGCATGAAACAGAGAGTCGGTATTGCCCAGGCCTTACTGAACGATCCCAGATTGCTTATTGTCGATGAACCTACGGTCGGCCTTGACCCGGAAGGGCGCGTTCAATTTCGCAATCTGCTTTCGGACCTCTCCGGGGAACGAATTGTCATTCTGTCGACGCACATAGTTTCTGACGTGGAGGCAGCGGCGACAGAAATCGCCCTCATCAGTAAAGGGCGGTTGCTGCGGCACGCATCTCCCGAGGAGTTACTGCAACTGGTCGAGGGAAAGGCATGGGAATGCGTCATACCGAGCGATGACTTAACGGCGTTCAGAAAGCAATATTTTGTCAGCACTACGATTCGCCGCGGCGATGGCGTGCATGCGAGAGTCGTGGCCGATGCCTCCCCGTCCGAGGGAGCACGCAGTCTGGCGCCGTCCCTCGAGGATGCCTATCTATACTGCATTTCGAAAGCGAACGGCTCGCCGGTCAACTCCGAGAAGGCGGAAATGTAATGCTCGCCTATCAGCTTTACCATTTGGTGCGGGCTGATTTTCTCGACCGTATCCGGCGTTCCAGCTTTCTGGTGATGATCGGCCTGGCGCTGTTCGCCGGGTATCTGTTTGTGCCGCCTTTGAGTGCGCCGTATACGTCGTTTGTAGTGGCCAGTCACCGTGGGTTCTACAATTCGCCGTGGGTGGGAACGCTCTTCGGCGTCACGGCCGCTACTCTTTTGACACTCATAGGCTTCTACCTGGTGAAGAACTCAATCGGCCGGGATTACGAGACCCGCGTCGGTCAGGTTATCGCTACGACTCCCCTTGGAAAAGTGCTGTATATGGCCGGTAAATGGTTCAGCAATGTGCTGGTGCTGGGTGTCATTCTCGGAGTACTTTCAATAATCGCGCCGCTTATGCAGCTTGTGCGGGCTGAAGTAACCCATGTCGATTTGGTGGCGCTATGGATGCCCATCTGGATGATGGGGTTCCCGGCCCTGGTGTTTGTCGGGGCCCTGGCAGTGCTGTTCGAAAGCGTGCCTCTGC
>CBFCYQ010000291.1:0-3530 GCA_965602205.1 uncultured bacterium
GGCCTCTTTATCCGAATAGAAGTTGCGGCAGGCTGATAGGGTTCTGCTCGTGTCGTTTATGAGTGCAAGCACTTGTCAATACCGCAGAGAACTCGACCTGCTCAGTTGTGTAATCCTCAGGAACTCACGGCATACCGTGGGGCACCAACACCGCTTTGAATATGCGCACTAAGATTCTAATCGGAATTACGCTATTTGTCACCGTCGCCTACTGGGCGGTCTTGATCTTCCGGCTGCCGGTGTTCAAGCTGGTGCCGCATTACTACTGGCACGCGATGAAATTCACCGACAAACCCCTGGGCAATTTGTGGCTGGTTGCCCTGATAGTCGCCGCGGCGATAGTGGTTATTGCGGTTGTCTGGAAGCGGCCCGAACGGCACTTGGTGAACCTGCTGCTCCTGATTGTGCTGGGATGGGGGGTGCAGATGAGTTTCGGGTTTATGGAGGACCGGGGTATTTCGGGTATCCGCTCGCGGATGTGGTCGGCGGGGCATGCCGAGTTTGCCAAGATAACGGCGCACGAGAACAACCTTTACAAATGCGCCAGCCGTTACGAAGAGATGGCGGAGTACAATAAAGAGAACGCGCCGTATCTTCAAACAAAACCGCCCGGGCAGTTGCTGGTCTATATGCTGACGCAGAAGCTCTCGAACATTATCGCGCCGGAGGTCGACCCGAAAGAGAAATATATCCGGCTGGCGACGTTCGCGGCCTATTTCTATCCCCTGCTGTCATACCTGGTGTTGATCCCGCTTTTTTATCTCGGGCGGATGTTTGTCGACGACCGGGCGGCGGTTCTGGGCTGTATCCTTTATTTGTTTGTGCCCGGTGTCACGCTGGTGACGATGCATCTCGACCAGGCGCTGTACCCGCTGCCGGTGGTCCTGTGCCTGTACCTGATCGCCCGGCAGAGCTGGGTTCGGGCGGTACTGTGCGGCGTGGTGGCGTACGCGGCCGTGTATATATCTTTTTCGCTTCTGCCGCTGTTTTTGCTGGCGCCGATGTTTGCGGCGGTGGTTGGGTTCTCTCACGGGGAGGACAAGCGGAAGCTGAAAGGCATTATAAGGCAGATCGGCGGTTTTGTGGGTGGAATTGTGGTGGCTTTTCTGCTGTTCAGGATCGTTTTGAATTACGATCCGTTTATCCGCTACGCCAACGCCATGGCGTTTCACCATACCTGGAAAGCATGGGAGCCCGGGGTCTGGAACAGTGTGAAGTTTGCGGTTCTGAATTATATCGAATATGCTTTCTGGATCGGGATCCCGATAGCGGCGGCGTATATCGTGAACGCCGCGGGAGCGGTGCGAAGAACGGTCGCGAAACGCCCGGCGGCGATGGATCTGCTGTCGGTGGCGTTGCTGGTTGTGTTCCTGCTGGTGGGGTTTTTCAGCCAGACCAAAGGGGAAGTTGCGCGGTTGTGGATTTTCCTCATGCCGCTGGTTTGCCTGTTTGCGGGGCGGGAGCTATACGAACGCTTCCGGGGGAAGCTTCCACAGGCGCTGGGGGTGGTGGTCGGCCTGCAATTGGTGACAATTTTCCTGATCAAGAGATTCCAGGATTTCTGGTAGACGCCGGCGGCCGTCGGCCCGGACCGGTCGCTTGCCTTTTGCCCGGGTTTTAACTTAATTGGTTCCAGTATTCAATTCATTCTGCAGAAAGGAACAGTATGTCCACCGCCGCCAAAGATAAAGCGAAAGCCATTCCGCAAAGAGCCGATATCGCCCAGAAGGATACCTGGGACCTGGCTGTCCTCTACCAGACCGACGCCGACTGGGAGGCCGATTACAAAAAGGGGCAATCGTTAATAGAAAAGGCCGCAGGCTTTTCCGGCAAACTGGCCGGATCGGCCGATCTGCTCTTTGAGTGCCTGCAGACCAACAGCGCGCTTTCGCTGATCTGCGGTGATCTTTACCAGTACGCCAAGCTCAGCCAGGATTTGGATAACCGCGTCTCGAAGTACCAGGCGATGACCGACCGGGCAGCCATGCTGGCGTCGCAGGCGGGGGCCGCCTTTGCCTTTGTCGAGCCGGAACTTCTGAAGCTGAAGGACGACCAGCTAACACAGATGGCCGGGCGCTTTCCGAAGACGGATGTGTACGATTTTTATATCAAGGAGTTGATCCGCTCGCGGAAACATATCCGCTCGGGCGAGGTCGAGGAAGTGCTGGCCCAGGCAGCCATGATGGCCCGCGGGCCGAGCAGCGCTTTTGGGATGCTCGATGATGCCGACCTGAAATACCCGGTTATCAAGGACGAAAAAGGCGAAGAGGTGCAACTGACCAAGCAGCGGTACGCCAAGTTCATGGAATCCTCCGACCAGCGGGTGCGCCGCGATGCCCATTACGCCTTCAGTTCCGTCTACAAGGCACACGTCAACACCACCGGCGCGACTCTGGCGGCCTCAGTCAACAACGATGTTTTCTACAGCCGGGCCCGCAAGTACGAAAGCTGTCTGCACCATGCGCTGGACGCCTTCAATATCCCGGTAGCGGTGTATCACGCTCTGCTGGACAACACCGAGGCCGACCTGGCGGGCCTGCATAAATGGATGGGGGTACGCAAAAAGGTGCTCAAGCTGGCCAAGATATATCCGTACGACGCTATCTGTCCTTTGTTTCCGGAGCAGAATTACGAAGCGGCGTACCCGGAGGCCGTCGACGAGACGCTCGAGGCGGTGACCCCGCTTGGCGAGAAGTATATCGCTATGCTCAAGGATGCCTTCAGCCGCCGCTGGGTGGATGTCTGGGAGACGGAGGGCAAGTCGAGCGGGGCATTCAGTTGGGGGAATTACTCCACGCATCCGTTCGTGATGATGAATTACAACAACACGGTGGACAACATGTTCACGCTGGCGCACGAGATGGGCCATGCCCTGCACAGTTTCCTGTCCAACCAGGCGCAGCCCTACCCCAAGGCGCAGTATTCCATATTCGTGGCGGAGGTGGCCTCGACACTCAACGAGGGGCTCCTGCTGCAATCGCTGCTGAAGAAAGCCACCGACAAGATGCAGAAGCTGTTTTTGCTTAACCGCCATATCGACAACACTTTCGGCACCTTTTTCCACCAGGTGATGTATGCCCGCTTCGAGCTGATGATCCATGAGATAGTCGAAAAAGGCCAGGCCCTCTCGCCCGACCTGATGAGCGACGTGTGGCAGAAGCTCACCGAGAAATACTATGGTCCGGCGGTGACTATGGACGAATTCACGCAGTACAAATGGTCGCGCATCCCCCACTATTACACGACCTATTACGTCTACCAGTACGCTACCTCGTATGCCGCCTCGCAGGCCATCCTGGAGAAATTCAACGCCGGTGAAAAGGGGATTGTCGAGCGGTTTCTGAAGCTGCTTTCATCGGGTGGCAGCGACTACCCCATCAACCAGCTCAAGAACTGCGGGGTGGATATGACCACGCCCGAGCCGGTCAAGGCGACGCTGAAGCTCTTTGCCGAGCAGGTCGACGAAGTCGAACGTCTGACACAGGAGGGTTGAGCGGGGCCAGCCGGCGTTATGATCGTCAAGAACCCAC